>DASYXX010000239.1:0-9424 GCA_035934395.1 Streptosporangiaceae bacterium | reverse complement strand
ACCGCGCGCGGGAAGGCCTGCAGCCGCTCCTTGCCGATCGGCTCCCCGCACGACTCGCACGTGCCGTATGTCCCCGCGTCTATCCTGGCCAGCGCGTGCTCGGTCTGGGCCAGGAGCTCGCGGGCGTTGTGGGTGAGCGCGAGCTCGTGCTCCCGCTCGTAGGCCTTGGCCCCCACGTCGGCCTGGTCATCCCCCGCGTCACCGACCGCGTCACCGAGCCGGGACGCGATGTCCGACTCTGCCCGCTCGATGTCCGCGCGCAGCTCCTCCGCCTCAGCGGCCAGCTTGTCCCGTACCTTGGCGAGCTCGTCTTCGGTCCAGCGCCGTTCCCCCGGCCGGACCGGAAGCGCGGCGGCGCCCGAATGCGCGGCAGCGGTCATCCCGGCCTCCCTCGGTGCAGCTCGCTAATGATCTTCGTTGCGAGCAGTCACGAGAGGATAAGTGGTTTTGAGTGCCACTGCAAACACGCCCGCCGGCCGCCGTCGTCGCCGCGCGCCAAAACGGGTACGGGGGGCAGCCGGGCATCGGCTATCCTGGCATCCTGCGCGGCGCTGATGGGGACAGCTGCCGCTGCGGCGGCCAGGAGCGACCGGGGATGGTGCGAGCCCGGGGATACGTGCAGCGGACCAGATCACCCCGGAGCCGCCGGAAGAACGGCATCGGCGCGGGCCGCGGCGTCCCCCGCGGCCAGGTCACGGCCAAGTAGAACCGGCAGCAGAACAGAACCGAGAGGGTCGCGCAACCGGGCCGGAAGGCCACGATCGCGGCCAAGGAGGGTGGTACCGCGGGGCCGCCGCCGGCGTTCCTCGTCCCTCCGGTGACGCCGTGCAAGCGGGCCTATCCGGGCCTGATCAGCGCGACAACTCCGCGAGAGGCCACCCACCATGCCGCGCCCCGATGACAAGCTCCCGTTCCCCGAACTGCCCCCGGTCGCCGACCTGCCGGCGATCGAGCGAGAGGTGCTGGCCCGCTGGCGGGAAGCCGGGCTGTTCGAGCGGTCCCTGGAGCAGACGTCGGCCGGGCGGCCGTGGACGTTCTACGAGGGTCCGCCGACAGCGAACGGCATGCCGGGCGTGCACCACGTCGAGGCCCGGGTCTTCAAGGACCTGTTCCCCCGCTTCAAGACCATGCAGGGATTCCACGTGCCGCGCCAGGGCGGCTGGGATTGTCACGGGCTCCCGGTCGAGGTGGCCGTGGAGCAGGAACTCGGCCTGTCGGGGAAGAAGGAGATCGAGGCCTACGGCATCGCGGAGTTCAACGCGAGGTGCCGCGAGTCGGTGCTGCGGCACGTGGACGCGTTCGAGGCGCTCACCGAGCGGATGGGCTACTGGGTTGACCTCCAGCACGCGTACCGCACCATGGACTCGGACTACATCGAGTCGGTCTGGTGGTCGCTGAAGGCCATCTTCGACCGGGGCCTGCTGATCCGGGACTACCGGATCAGCCCGTATTGCCCCCGCTGCGAGACGCCGCTGTCCGATCACGAGATGGGCCAGCCGGACGTCTACCGGACGGTGTCCGACCCGTCGGTCACCGTGCGATTCCCGCTGCTCACCGTCCCCGAGGGGGCGAATCCGCAGCTCAGCGGCGCCGACCTGCTGGTATGGACGACCACGCCCTGGACGCTGGTCTCCAACACCGCGGTCGCCGTGCACCCTGACGAGACCTACGCGGTTGCCCGCAAGTCCGGCGCGGGCGACCGCGTGGTGGTCGCCGAGTCGCTGATCGGGCGGGTACTCGGCGAGGGCTGGCACATCGTCGCCGAGGTTCAGGGCGCCGAGCTCGCCGGGGCCACCTACCAGCCGCCGTTCAGCCTGGTGCGCATCCCCGACGCGCACGTGGTAGTCACCGGCAACTTCGTGACCACCGAGGACGGGACCGGCCTGGTGCACCTCGCCCCGGCGTTCGGCGCGGACGACATGGAAACCGGGCGTGCCCACGGCCTGCCGGTGGTCAACCCGATCCGCAGCGACGGCCACTTCGAGGAGGACGTGCCCCTGGTAGGCGGGATGTTCTTCAAGGACGCCGATGCGACGCTGGTCAGCGACCTCACCGACCGGGGGCTGCTGTTCCGGTCGGCGCAGCACGAGCACAGCTACCCGCACTGCTGGCGGTGCCATACGCCGCTGATCTACTACGCGCTGCCGTCCTGGTTCATCCGCACCACAGCGATCAAGGAAGAGCTGCTGGCCGAGAACGAGAAGACCAACTGGCAGCCGCCGACGATCAAGCACGGCAGGTACGGTGAGTGGCTGCGCAACAACGTGGACTGGGCGCTGTCGCGGACCAGGTACTGGGGCACCCCGCTGCCGCTGTGGGTGTGCCCGGAGCAGCACGCGACCTGCGTCGGGTCGCTGGCCGAGCTGTCCGAGCTGGCCGGGCGCGATCTCCAGGATCTTGATCCGCACCGGCCCTACGTGGACGAGGTGACGATCACCTGCCGTCAGTGCGGGGGCCAGGCGCGCCGCGTCCCCGAGGTGATCGACGCCTGGTACGACTCGGGTTCGATGCCGTTCGCCCGGCACGGCGCGCCGCTGCGCAACGAGGCCGCGTTCGAGCGGGCGTTCCCGGCCCAGTTCATCTGCGAGGCGATCGACCAGACCCGCGGCTGGTTCTACTCGCTGATGGCGGTCAGCACGCTGGTGTTCGGCCGGTCCTCCTACGAGAACGTCGTCTGCCTCGGCCTGGTGGTCGACGAGCGCGGCCGCAAGATGAGCAAGCACCTCGGCAACGTCCTGGAGCCGATCCCGCTGATGGAGGCCCACGGCGCGGATGCGCTCCGGTGGTTCTTCGCGGCATCGGGGTCGCCGTGGGCCACCCGCCGGGTGGGGCACGACGCGCTCGAGGAGATCGTGCGCAAGGTGCTGCTGACCTACTGGAACACCGTGTCGTTCCTCGTGCTCTACGCGAACGCCGCGGCGCCTCAGGGCGATGTCTGGACCGCCGAGCGGCTGCGCGACGCCCCTGCCGTGGCCGACCGGCCGGTCCTGGACCGGTGGCTGCTGAGCGAGCTGCACGCGCTGGTGCGCGACGTCACGATCGCGCTCGAGGGGTTCGACTCCGCCACTGCGGGCCGCCTGATCGGCGCGTTCATCGACGATCTGTCGAACTGGTACGTGCGCAGGTCCAGGCGCAGGTTCTGGGAGGGGCCGGGTACCGACGGCGGCGCCGCGGCCTTCGCCACGCTGCACGAGTGCCTGGAGACGCTGACCAGGCTGATGGCCCCGGTCACCCCGTTCCTGACCGACTACGTCTGGGGCGTGCTGCGGGCGGAGGACTCACCGAGCTCGGTGCACCTGGCCGCGTGGCCGACGGCGGATGCCGGGCTGATCGACGAGCGCCTTTCCGCGCAGATGGCGCTGGCCAGGCGGGTGGTGGAGCTCGGCAGGTCGGCGCGCGCCGCGGCGGTGGTGCGGGTCCGCCAGCCGCTCGCGCGCGCGCTCGTCGGCGCGGCCGGATTCACCGGCCTGCCCGCCGATCTCCGTGAGCAGATCGCCCAGGAACTCAACGTTCACGAGCTCGACACGCTCGAGGCCGTCGAAGGCCTGGTCGACTACACGGTGAAGCCGAACTTCAAGGCCTTGGGCGGCCGCTTCGGCAGCCAGACCCCCGCGGTGGCCGCGGCGATCAAGGCCGCGGACCCGGCCGCGCTGGCGGCCGCGCTGAACTCGGCCGCCGAGGTCACCGTCGCGGTGGACGGCACGCCGGTGAGCCTCGGGCCCGATGATGTCATCGTGACCCAGGCGCCCCGCTCGGGCTGGGCGGTGGCATCCGGTGGCGGCGAGACCGTGGCTCTGGAGGTCGCGATCACCCCCGAGCTGCGCCGGGAGGGCCTCGCCCGCGAGGTGATCCGGCGGGTGCAGGAGGCGCGCAAGAACGACGGCCTCGAGGTCAGCGACCGGATCTCGCTGCACTGGAGCACCGCGGATCCCGAGCTGGCCGCCGCCCTGACCGAGCACGGGGCGATGATCAGCGCCGAGGTGCTGGCCATCGACTACGGCCCACGCCCCGACGAGGGCACCGATCCGAGCGCGACCGAGCACGTCGAGCCCGACCTGGGACTCGTCTTCTGGATCCGCCGCGCCGATACTGCCATGTAGCGGGCGGGCTAGTCGCCGGCCAGGACCTGTTCGGGCCGGCAGGCCCTGCAGGGCACGTAGCTGGCCATCTCCGCGGCCTGCAGGGTCATGGTCTGCACGTCCTCGGGGCCGAGGAAGCGGATCAGGATGCACTGGCTGCGGTGATACCGGGTGATTCCCGGGACGACGGTGACCTCGGTATCTGGACCCTGGGCGGCGTGCCCGTCACGGACGGCTGTGCCCGCGGGCGACTCGTCCTCCGCCTCGGGGCCTGCGACGGCAGCGCCGTCCGGGGCGGCGTGATCGGCCGCCGCAGAGACCGGCTTCGCCTCGGCCGGCTCGGGCTCGGCAGGCCCGGCGCGCGCATCCCGCTCAGCCGGGTTGGCCGCGGTTCGATCCCGTCCCGCCGCGGGCCCGGTGTCCGAGCGGGCGGCATCTGGCGCAGCGGCGGCGCGGTCGTCGCCCCCCGCAGTCCCGATGGCCGACGGGCGGGCGGCGTCCGGTGCCGCCGCTTCGGCGGTGCGGGCGGCCTTCGGCGGCTCGTCGGCCTCACGGCTCCCGCCTGGCTTACCGCTCTCGGCCGGCTCACGGCTCCCGCCGGGCCCGCCGCTCCTCGCGGGTTTACGGCCTTCGCCCGGCTCACGGCTCCTGCCGGGCCCGCCGCTCTCGCCGGACCCGGCGGCACCAGCCTCCGCGCCGGCCACCTGGGTGAGGTCAGGCCTGGCTCCCGAGGGCTTGGCGGCCTTGGTGAAGAACGACCAGGAGGAGACGTCCGCGTCGCGCTCGCCCTGCTTCTGGGTCGCTGGCTCGCGGGCGGGGCGCGGCCTGAGTTCGTCCGCTGCGGCGGCTTCTCTGGAGGCAGGTGGGACGCGGCCGGAGGCGGGCTCGCCCCCCCGCCGTGGCCCAGGGACGGGCTCGGCTAGCGGTTCGGGCCAGGCTCCCGACGGCGACCTGCTCGCGCGTTCGTGGCCCGCCGAGCCCCGCCCCGCGGCGGGCTCGGCCACCTTCCGCGGTTCCAGGTGCTCTGGCCGGTCGGGGCGCTTGGCCCAGTCGGGCTGCTCAGGCCGGTCCGAGGACCTGGCCCGGTCCGGCTCCTCCTGACGCTCCGGCCGGTCCGAGCGCTGGAGCCAGTCCGGCTGTTCCGGCCGACCCGAGGACTTGACCCGGTCGCGGGGCTCCTGGGGGGCTGGCCGGTCCGAGGGCCCGGCCAGGTCCGAATGCTCCTGACGCTTCGGCCAGTCTGAGCGCTGGAGCCGGTCGGGCTGCTCCTGCTGCGGGGGAGCCGGCCAGTCGGGGTATCCCTGCGGTTCCGGGCGGCCCGCCCCTTCCGGGCGCGGCGGCAGCGCGGGGGACGGCGGCTCGACGACGAAGTCGTCCCGGGTCGCCGCACCGATCGTCGCGAGGTCATCTGCCGAACCGCCGGCTGACCGCCCCGGCTGGGCGACACCGGTCGCGGCGAGCACGGGAGGCGGGCCCGCCGCCTGCTTCGCGGCCGGACTCGCCTGGGCGGCCGACGAGGGGCCGAACACTTCCTCGCGCCAGATCAGCACGCCTACCGTCAGCATGATCGCTGCCAGCGTAGCGGCGCCGATGGCCAGGTAGACGAGCAGCAGGCTGTTAGCGAGGACCCCACCGGCGAGCAGCCCCATGGCCGCTAGCACGACCGTGACGACGACGCCGAACCGAATCACAAGCAGGCTCCACGGACGGTGCTAGCGGGGTCAGGGCTGAGCACTCCGGTTGGCGTTGCAGCTAGCGGCGGTCGTGCGGGCCTGAGTCGGCCGGGTGGAACCCGCCGTGGCTGACCGGCTCGGGCGGGGGCGCGTACGAGCCCGTCACGGACGGCTGTCCGCCGTTGCGGCCGATGCCCGCGGGCACCGGTGACTGCGGGCCGGTCACGGCAGGAAAGACGCCGCTGTCGGCCGCGCCGGCCTCGAGGTCGCGCAGCTGGCCCTCCAGGTAGGCCTTGAGCCTGCTGCGGTACTCGCGCTCGAAGGCGCGCAGGTCATCAACCCGGCGCTCGAGCTCCTCCCGGGACTGCACGAGCGAGCCCATCGCCTGGCGGTGCCGTTCCTGAGCGTCGCGCTCCAGGCTCTCCGCACGGGCCCGGGCATCGCTGGTGATCTGCTCGGACTGGCGGCGGGCCTTGGTGAGGATGTCGTCCGCCTCGCGCCTGGCTCGCCCGAGCGTCTCGTCGGCCTCGCGCCGCGCATCGGCGATCGCCTGGTCCGCGGTCTGCTGGGCTAGGGCGAGCACGCGGGCGGCCGTGTCCATGTTGTCCTCGACCGGCCGCGTCGGCATCATCACCGGCTGCGGCGGCGGGATGGGCTCCGGCTCGTGTCGCGGCGGCTCTGACATGAGGTCGTGTTGGGCCTCGGCATGCGGGGCATTGAGTGCGGGCACCTTACCGCCACGCAGCACCTCGGCCAGCTTCGCCCGGAGTTCCTCGTTCTCCTGGATAAGCCGGTCAAGTTCCGCTTCGACCTCGTCGAGGAAGGCATCGACTTCCTCTTCGTCGTAGCCGGGCCTGAGCCTGGTCGTGCTGAACTGCTTGTTCCGCACATCCGCGGGCGTCAGTGGCATCTCGTCTCCTTGGCGCGTCGAGCATGGTGCGTCGAGCGTGGTCCTTGCGGACGCTACCCGATCAGATCCTCAGCACGAGCTGCAACAGGACAAGTATCGCCAGGAACAGCACCATGAAGCTGAGGTCCAAGGCCACAGTACCGAGCCTGAGGGACGGAATGTAGCGCCTTAGCAATCTCAGTGGCGGATCAGTCGCCGTATAGGCAGCCTCAGCGATCACCAGGACGATCCCCGTGGGGTGCCAGTCACGCGAGAATGTCTGTATCCAGCTGAGGATCAGCCGCGCGATGAGAATCAGCAGATAGGCCCAGAGCACGTAGTAGAGGACGAGCTTTAGGATGTCCACGGCCCTGCCCTGCTCTCGCGACGGCGCGGCGCGGGCGCATCATGCCAGCCCTGCGCGTGGTTCGTTGCGTTCTGTCTAACTCTGATTGAAGAATCCTCTTTCCGCGATCCGCGCCTTGTCCTCGGCAGCCACCTCCACGTTCGCCGGGGACAGCAGGAACACCTTGTTGGTCACACGGTCGATGCTCCCGCGCAGACCGAAGATCAGGCCCGCCGAGAAGTCCACGAGACGCCTGGCGTCGCTGTCGACCATCTCGGTAAGGTTGATGATCACTGGAGTGCCTTCGCGGAAGTGCTCTCCGATCGTACGCGCCTCATTGTACGTGCGCGGATGCAGTGTGGTGATCCGGGCGAGGTCAGTGGCCTGCATCTGGATCGCAGGCTCATCGCGCTCCGGCAGCCTGCCGGACCGCTCCATGCCGCCACCGTCGTTGTGCGGCATCACGTCCCGGGGGTCGCCCTGGTCGATGAACTCGGCGCCGTACTCCTCGTACTCCTCGGCACCGTATTCGTCCTGGTATTGGTCGTCGTAGCGGTGGTCGTCCTCTACCAGGCCGAGATAGACCGCCATCTTGCGCATCGCGCTGGCCATCTTCTGTCCTCCGTCATGCCCGCCATGCAGCACAGCACCCGCCAGTGCCACGCGTCGGACATTACCTGACGAAGGCGCTCCGGCCGCCGAGCAACGCCGTACCGACACGCACGTGTGTCGCGCCGGCCTCGATCGCCGGCTCCAGGTCATCGCTCATGCCCGCCGAGATCATCACCGCGCCCCTATGCGCCGACCGGACCTCGTCGGCGACTCCCCGCAGCTTTCCGAACGCCGCGTCGGCCGGCATGCCGAGCGGCGCCACGGCCATGACCCCGCCGAGGATGAGCCCGTCCTCCCCGGCCACGGCGTCCGCGACCGCCGCGACCTGCGGGCCCGCGGCGCCGCCCCGGGCCGGGTCGCCGTCGAGGCTCACCTGCACCAGGCAGGTCACCGCGCGGCCGGCCGCCCGCGCGCGCGAGCCGAGCGCCCGGACCAGGCGCAGCCGGTCCACTGAGTGGATCACCTGGGCGTAGGAGACCACGCTGGCGGCCTTGTTGGTCTGCAGCTGCCCGACGAAATGCCAGGTCAGGTCCAGGCCGAGGGCGGCGGCCTCGGCGGCCTTCGGCGCGGCCTCCTGGTCTTTGTTCTCCCCTATGTCGGGCACCCCGAGCTCGTACAGCAGCCGGATGTCGAAGACGGGCCGGGTCTTGGTCACCGCGATCAGCGTGACCTCGTCGCTGGCCCGGCCGACGGCTAGGCAGGCCGCCGCGATCCGGGCACGGACGGCGCTCAGCCGCCCGGCCAGCTCGCTCCTGCGCTCGGCCCCGACGCCATCGGCGGACGTCACGGACACATCATGACCCGCAGGTCACGGCGTGAGCCACACCAGGCCCGCGGACCGGCCGGTGCGGCCGTCGCGGCGGTAGGAGTACAGCCCTTGCGTCTCGGCGGTGCACCGCGGATCGGCGGCAACCGTGCGCACGCCCGCCCGGGCTAGCTGCGCCTCGATCCCCGCCCCGATGTCGATGCCGGTGGTGCCGGCGCGGGTCAGGCACGCGGACTCGGGCACCCGGCCCGCGATCCTGGCCTGCAGCTCCGCCGGAACCTCGTAGCAGGCGCCGCAGATGTGCGGGCCGATCACCGCGTGCACCCGCGCCGGGTCCGCGCCCGCGGCCGCCATCGCCGCGAGCAGCTCGGTGACCACGCCGACCGCCATTCCCTCGCGGCCGGCGTGCGCGGCGCCGACGATCCGCGCCTGCGGGTCCGCGAGCAGGACCGGGGCGCAGTCCGCGACGAGCACGACCAGGCCGCGGGCCGGGGTGTCGGTGAACATCGCGTCCACCTCGGGCAGCTCACTGGCAGGCGCGTAGCTGACCGCCGCGCCGTGCACCTGGTGCATCCAGCTCAGCTGCTCCGGCCTGAGGCCGCAAGCCTGCGCTACCCGGCGCCGGTTGGTCGCCACGGCCGAGGCCTGGTCGCCGACGGAGCCGCTCATGTTCAGCGTGTCGAACGGCGCCGCGCTGACGCCACCCGCGCGGCCGGTGAACATGGTCAGCACTCCGGGAGCCAGCTCGATGGGCTGCCATGGGTCACCGACGTGGGGCAGCAGCGTGACGCTCACAGTGCTTCCCGCTTACTCACTTGAGGAAGTCTGGCACGTCGAGATCGTCGTCCTCCTCGAACACCACGGACCGGCGGCGGGTGCTGGCCGACTCAGGCAGCCACCCGGTGCTCGCGCGCGTCGTGGGCAGCGGCGATTCCTGACCGTCGGGGCCCGGCACCGCCTCCGCCGGGCGCGGCGGAGGGACGCCCTCGACGACCGCGGCGCCCCCGTCCGCCGAAGCTGCCGCCTGCCGGGACGCGGCGGCGGCCGCCGCAGCGGCGG
>DASYXX010000109.1:0-7778 GCA_035934395.1 Streptosporangiaceae bacterium | reverse complement strand
GTCGGGAACTACTCCCGCGAGCTGTGCGGCGGCACGCACGTCGCCCGCTCCGGCCAGCTGGGCCTGGTCAAGATCCTCGGCGAGTCGTCGATCGGCTCCGGCGTGCGCCGCGTCGAGGCGCTGGTGGGGATGGACGCGTTCGGGTTCCTGGCCCGGGAAAGCGTCCTGGTCAGCCAGCTCGCTGAGCAGCTGAAGGCCCCGCGGGAGGAGCTGCCGGACCGGGTCGCCGGGCTCGTGGCCCGGCTGCGCGACGCGCAGCGGGACCTGGAGCGGCTGACCTCGGCCCGGCTGCTCGACTCCGCGGCCGAGCTCGCCCGGGGCGCCGCCGACGTGGCCGGGGTGGCGCTGGTCGCGCACCGGGCGCCCGATGGCACCACGGCCGACAGCATCCGCAAGCTCGCGCTCGACGTCCGCGGCCGGCTGGCTCCCGACCACCCCGGCGTCGTGGTCGTCGCGGGAGTGCCCGCCGACCGGCCTACGGTCGTGGTCGCCGTCAACGACGCCGGGCGGGCGCGCGGGCTGGCCGCCGGCCCGCTCGTGCTGACCGCGGCCGGCGTGCTCGGCGGACGCGGCGGCGGCAAGGATGACGTGGCCCAGGGGGGCGGGGCCCCGCTCGGCGACGGGGCAGCTCAGGCGATCGAGGCCGCGTTCGGGGCCGTTGCCGCGGCCATTAGGGACATAACGGCGCCGGGTGGCGTACGGTGAGACCGTGCTGCAGCCATATCGTGGCCTGGGCGAGACCTCGATGGCCCAAACCGCAACGGCACGGTGCCGGGCGACCTCCCGGATCCCACCGCGGAGCCGTGGGTTGAGGGTCGGCGTCCGCCTGGCCATCGACGTCGGCTCGGCACGCATCGGAGTGGCGCACTGCGACAGCGAGGGCCGGCTCGCCAGCCCGCTCGGCACTGTCCCGCGCGGCCACGGGGACCTGGACGCCCTGGCGCGCCTCGTCGCGGCAGATGATGTGATCGAGGTCGTCGTCGGCCTGCCCGTCGGCTTGTCCGGCCGCGAGGGGCCGTCCGCGGCGGACGCGAGGAGATTCGCCGCGCGCCTGGCCAGTCGCGTGGCGCCGGTCCCGGTGCGCCTGGTCGACGAGAGGTTCACCACGGTCATCGCGCACGACGCATTGCGGCGGGGCGGCAGCGACTCCCGGGCTCGTCGCCCTAGAGTGGACCGGGCGGCGGCCGCGCTGCTGCTGCAGGGGGCGCTGGACATGGAGCGATCCACGGGCCGGCCCGCGGGCGAGCTGGTTGGCTCAGCCTCGGGAGGTGCGACGTGACGCACGACGGCGGGAGCGGGGACTGGGCGGAGCGCCCGCCCCGGCGTCGCTCGGGCCGGCACAGCCGCGCGCCGCAGGACTACGGTGACCCGGGTGCCTACGCGGCACCAGATCCTTATGCCCAGGCCGACCCGTACCCCGCGGCGGGCCCGCACGCTCAGGCGGACCCCTACCCGGACGGGGGCTCCCACGCCCCGGGCGGTTACGGCCAGGCGGACCCGTACCCGCCGGCCGACTCCGGCGCCTGGCCACGGCCTTACGAGGGCCAGCAGGGCTCCGGAGCTCATGCGGGCGGCAACGGCCAGGAGGGGCGAGGCCGGCGGGCTCGCCCGGCGAACCCGGATCCCTACGCCCGGAGCGGCCCGGACGCGGCAACGGGTCCCTACGGCCGGACAGATCCCTCCTACGGCCGGCCGCGCGGGAGCGACCCCCGGGGCGCGGGCGGCCCGGGGGACGGGAGCGACCCCCTGCGCGGGGGAAGTTCCCCTAGCGGCCGTGGCTCGCTCCCCGGCCGTGATCCGCGCCTGGGGCAGGGTTCCACCGGCGGTCGCGGCTCGCTACCCGGGCGTGACCCCTTCCCCGAACGAGGCTCCTTCCCGGGGCGGGATCCGCTCGCTGGCCGCGACTCGTTCCCCGGTCGTGACCCCCTGACCCAATCGGATCCCCGCCGCGGGCGAACCGCACCGCAGCCACCCGGCCAGTACCCGCCGGGGGATGGCTACGCGCCCCGGGAGCGGTATGGCCCGCCGGGCACCGGCGCCGGGACGGAGGCCTACGGCCCGTCCAGCGGCTATCCCGCCGGGGATCACGGTGGACGGGGTGCCGGCCGTCAGGATCGCTACGGTGAGTCGGCCGGGTACGGCGAGCAGAACGGCTACGGCCCGGCCGATGCCTACGGCAGACCGGACCGCGCCGGCGCGCCGGCGTACGGGCGGCGGCGCGACGCCCGCGGCCCGGGAGACGAGCGGGATGCCGCGTCGCGGGGGGCCGGGGATCGCGGACCGTTCCGGTGGCAGCCACCGTCAATGAAGGGGGAAGGGGAGGTGGGCGGGGGGCCGGAAGGCATGCCCGCTCGCCCAGGCTACGGCGGCATGGATCAGCAGCGGGCCGGGCCGGACCCCGGCACCTGGGATGCCGGCAGGGAAACCGGCCGTCGACGGGGCAGGGGCGACATCGAAGCCGCGGCTGCGCAGCCGAGGCGGGGCCAGGCGGGCGAGGGAGCATGGGAGGACGAGGCGGACGAGCCAGGCGAGTGGGCTGACGCGCCGGCCCGCGACGGGCTGATCCCCGGGTTCGGCGAGAGGCAGGACTTCCGCCGCGGCCGGAGCCGCAGACCTGGGCGCCGCGTGGGGCGGGCGCTGGCCCCGACGGTGGCCATGCTCGTCGCGCTGGTCGTGCTCGTCGCGCTGGGCTTCGGCGGGTACAAGATCTACCAGCACTTCCAGTCTCCCGACTACTCAGGGCCGGGGTTCGGCGAGGTGACGGTGCAGGTGAATCCCGGCGACACCGCCGAGTCGCTGGGGCCCCGGCTGGTGCAGCTCGGCGTCGTGGCCAGCACCAGTTCGTTTGTCAGCGCGGTCAAGCAGAGTTCCTGCCCGACCTGCCTCGAGCCGGGGTTCTTCCGCCTGCACAAGCACATGAACTCGGCGCTGGCCTACAAGCTGCTGCTCAACCCGGCCTCGCGGGTCCAGAGCGTGGTGGTGATCCCCGAGGGCCTCCGGCTGACCCAGATCCTGGCCCGGCTCGAAGCGGTTAAATCCCCGATACCGGCCAGCGCGTACGCGAAGGCAGTGAAGGACACGGCCGCGCTGGGGCTCCCGTCGTACGCGAAGGGCAACCCCGAGGGCTACCTGTTCCCGGCGACCTACGCCATCACCCCCGGCATGAACGCCACGAGCGTGCTGCAGGCCATGGTCACCCGGTTCGACCAGGAGGCGACCAGCGTCAACCTGCCCGCCGCGGCGGCGGCGATCCACCTCAGCCCCGGCCAGGTCATCACCGTGGCGAGCCTGCTGCAGGCCGAGGGAGGGAGCAGCAAGTACTTCTCCCTGGTGGCCGAGGTGATCTACAACCGGCTGAGGGCCGGCTGGAAGCTGGGCCTGCAGAGCACGGTGAACTATGCACTGCACATCAACAAGGCCACCGGCCTCACGGTCACTCAGCTCAACGTACCCTCGCCGTACAACACCTACATTCACACCGGGCTGACGCCCGGGCCGATCGACAGCCCGGGCGACGCCGCGATCCAGGCCGCGCTGCATCCGGCGCACGGGAACTACACGTACTTCGTGACCGTGGACAAGACCGGCCTGACCAAGTTCACCAGCAGCGCGAAGGTGTTTGCTGAGCTCGAGGCGGAGTGCCAGAGAAACGGAGTGTGCTGAGGTCGGCGCGATGAGGGCAGCGGTGCTCGGCTCGCCGGTGCGCCACTCCCTGTCGCCGGTGCTGCACCGGGCCGCGTACCGCGCGCTGGGCCTGTCGGGCTGGACCTACGAGGCGATCGAGTGCGACGAGGCCCGGCTGCCCGCGCTGCTCGACGAGTTCGGCCCGGAGTGGGCGGGCCTGTCCCTGACCATGCCGCTGAAGCGCGCGGTGCTGCCGCTGCTCGACACGACCGAGCCGCTGGCCGTCGAGGTCGGCGCGGCGAACACCGTCATCTTCGCCGCCGGCGCCAAGCACGGGCACAACACCGACGTACCCGGCATGATCACGACATTCGCGACGGCCGGCATCTCGGCCGCCGGGGCCGCGCTGATCCTGGGCGCCGGCGCGACCGCCTGCTCCGCGCTCGCCGCCCTGCGCGGCCTCGGCGGGAGCGAGGCGACGGTCGCCGTCCGGGATCCGGCGCGGGCGGAGCACCTGCTCGCGGCCGCGCGCAGGCTCGGCATGACCGTCCGGCTGACCGAGTTCGGCGGTCCGGCGGCCGCCGGGAGCTGGCACCTGCTGATCTCCACCGTTCCGGCGGGAGCCGCGGACGGCTACGCGGAACGGATGCTCCGCGGGGATCTTGTGCCCTGGGCCGTCCTCGACGTCGTGTACCACCCGTGGCCCACCCGGCTTGCCGCAGCCGCCGAGCAGACCGGGGCCGCCGTGATCAGCGGCTTCGAGCTGCTGCTCCGGCAGGCGGCCCGCCAGGTGGAGCTGATGACCGCCCGTGCTGCGCCCACCGCCGCCATGCGGCGGGCCGGCCGCGCCGAGCTGGAACGGCGTGCCGGGCAGGCCGGCGACATCGGGTAGCGTGGCGTGCCCGCGGGAATGCCAGGCATCCCGAAATGCGTTACCCTAGGTCGACGACCAGTCCGGCACACCGCGTGCCGGACGTGCAAGCGGAGGACCACCTCGGCCGCCTCCCACCTGGCCAGCTCAGCTGCTGGCGGGTACAGCCGGACAGCCTACAAGCGGCGTGGCCGGCGGATTGGCCGGCTCGCGGGCCGGGCAGTCAGGCCGGGCGCACCGGCGCCGTCGCGCGTGAGCAGCGGCGGGCACCGGGCGCCGTGGCGCACCCGATCCGGCGGAAGCTGGCGGTTCGGGAGCGCCACGTCAGGTGGCCCCGCATGCATCGGCTGCGGGGCCTTCGCGCGTGTGGGGCCGCCGCAGGGTCGTAGACCGACCGCGGGGAGGTCCCGTGGCGGCGAGAGTGACTCAAGGAGGTCACATCAGCACTGAACCCCGTATCAACGAGCGTATCCGCGTACCCGAAGTGCGGCTCGTCGGTCCGAACGGCGAGCAAGTCGGCATAGTCGCCATCAACGACGCGCTCCGGCTGGCCCAGGAGGCAGACCTCGACCTCGTCGAAGTCGCGCCGACCGCCCGGCCGCCGGTGGCCAAGCTGATGGACTACGGCAAGTTCAAGTACGAATCGGCGCTCAAGGCCAGGGAGTCGCGCAAGCACCAGGCGCAGACCGTCATCAAGGAGATCAAGCTCCGGCCGAAGATCGATCCGCATGACTACGGCACCAAGAAGGGCCACGTCGAGCGGTTCCTCCGGCAGGGCGACAAGGTCAAGGTGACGATCATGTTCCGGGGACGCGAGCAGTCCAGGCCCGACCTCGGCTACCGGCTGCTGCAGCGGCTGGCCGGCGATGTCGAAGAGCTCGGATTCGTCGAGTCACAGCCGAAGCAGGATGGCCGGAACATGATCATGGTGATCGGGCCGCACAAGAGGAAGCCCGACGCCAAGGCCGAGCGCACCACGCGACCGGCATCTCGCGGGTCGGCCCCCGCGAGCCGGCCGGTACCGTCGCCGCGCGAGGCCCGGCCAGCCGGGCCCAGGCCCGGGCCGGCCGTAGCGGCCGCCGGGCCCGCCGAGCAGGGCAGGGCGGAAGCAGCAACGGGGACCTGACCAGCTGATCGCCTCGGCGGTCAGAAGGAAGCAAGAACACCGTGCCGCAGGCACGGAGGGCAACGACGTGCCTGCAGCACGCCAGGGAACGGAGACGACGGCGACATGCCGAAGATGAAGACGCACAGCGGTTCCGGTAAGCGATTCCGGCTGACCGGCACCGGCAAGGTCATGCGCCGCCGGGCCAACCGCCAGCACTACTTTGAGCACAAGCCAAGCACGCGGACCCGCCGCCTCAAGAATGAGGTGCTGCTGTCGCCCGCGGACACCAAGAAGATGAAGAGACTGCTGGGCAAGTGACCCGGCCCGCTTAAGGGAGTCGAACACATGGCACGCGTGAAGCGGGCGGTCAACGCCCACAAGAAGCGTCGCGTCGTCCTCGAGCGGGCCAGCGGCTACCGCGGCCAGCGGTCTCGCCTGTACCGCAAGGCCAAGGAGCAGGCGCTGCACTCGATGGCCTACGCCTACCGCGACCGGAAGGACCGCAAGGGAGCGTTCCGCCGGCTGTGGATCCAGCGCATCAACGCGGCGGCGCGAGCCGACGGCCTCACCTACAACAGGTTCATCCAGGGCCTGAAGATCGCTGGCGTGGACATCGACCGCAGGATGCTCGCCGAGCTCGCGGTTGACGACCCGGCCGCGTTCTCGGGCCTCGTCGATGTGGCCAGGAAGGCCCTGCCCGACGATCTCGGCGGCCCGTCCGCAGCGGACACGGCCGCCGCCTGACCCAGTCCCCGCCTGTGGCCCAGCGCGCCGGTTTGCGGGCTCCGTGATTGCTCGCGGCGAGATCACGAGCATCCGCTCGCCGCGGGTCAAGGCTGCCCGCCAGCTGGCCAAGCGGTCGTTCCGGCAGCGGGCGAGGTCGTTCCTGGCCGAGGGCCCGCAGGCGGTGCGCGAGGCGCTCGCCATGCGAGAAAACCCTGCCCTGGCAGCCGCGCCTGCGGGGCCAGTCGCCCCTGGTGCGGCTGAGGCGGGTGATGCGCCCGGTTCCAGTGCTGCTGCTGGGTCTAACGGCGCCGCCGGTTCGTCTGGTGCTGCTGCCTCGGATGATGCGACTGGGTCGGGTGCGGCCGGTTCCCGGCCGGTGGTGGTTACCGAGCTGTTCGTCACCGGGGCCGCCTGGGCGCGCCACGCGGAGCTGGCCGGGCAGGCCGCCGGCCAGGGTGCGGCGGTGCACACCGTCAGCGGCGAGGTGATGGCGGAACTCGCCCAGACGGTCACCCCCCAGGGTGTCCTGGCCGTATGCCGGTTCGTCGACGTACCGCTGGAGCGGCTGGCCGGCGCGGCCCCGCGGCTGGTCGTGCTGCTGGCGAACGTGCGCGACCCGGGCAACGCGGGCACCGTGCTGCGCACGGCGGACGCGGCGGGCGCGGACGGGGTGATCTTCTCCGACGCCTCGGTCGACCCCTACAACAGCAAGTGCGTGCGCGCCTCCGCGGGCAGCCTCTTCCACCTGCCGGTCGTGGTCGGCTCCCCGCTCCGGCAGGCGGCCGCGGAGCTGAGCCGGGCCGGGGCGCGCATCCTCGCCGCCGACGGGAGCGCGCGACTGGAACTCGACCAGCTCGAGGCGGACGGAGGCCTGAGCGGCCCCACCGCGTGGCTGTTCGGCAACGAGGCCTGGGGCCTGCCCGCCGACCTGCTGGCCCTGGCCGACGAGGCCGTCGCCGTGCCCATCTATGGCCGGGCGGAGAGCCTCAACCTGGCCGCCGCGGCCGCAGTCTGCCTTTACGCGTCGGCACGGTGTCAGCGCGGGGGTAGCCCCCAAGAGACCAAATTGGAAGATCTTGGAGCGAACCCATCACATAGGCCCGCCGCGGAGTAACCCGTCGCTGCGGGCCTAGGCTACCGGCGTCGTGGTAGGCAGGCCGCGGACCCTCGTGGCGGAGCCAGCCGGCGGGTTTCGGTGATCTAGGAGCAAAAACGAAATCGGGACCGCATTTAGCGTCAGCTGCCAGTGTGCTGCACGGTGCCGATGTGACTGGCGGGACTATGCCCGGCCGTCAGGCTCCGCGCTCAGCCGCAGCCGAACCCCGACCCCTGTGTCAGCCCGGGCACAGACCGAGTCTTCACCCCCGGGCCCCTGCCTCCTGCTCCGCATCCGTGGCTACCGCCACATGGCCGGTTTCCGCGTCGCTGCGCACCTCGTCGGCCCGCGAC
>DASYXX010000096.1:0-7633 GCA_035934395.1 Streptosporangiaceae bacterium | reverse complement strand
CGCCGACGCGTGCGCCCGCGTGGCCGCGCCGACCCGCTCGCCCGCCACGATCTGCTTCTCCATGCCGGACGGCGGCGGCGCCGCCTGGAAGACGCCGCAGCCCGCGGTGACTCCCGCGCCCGCCACTGCGAGGACGGCGGCGGCCGCCGTAAGCCGCTGGACCTGATCCCCACCCGCCCCGCGGCGACGCCCGCGGGCTGCCGTCGCGTGTTTCGTTGTCAATTCTCTGGTTTTCCTTCCGCTCACAGCTGTCTTTTCGCCGGGCGGGGGCAAGCGCAAACGCGGTCTTCGGGAATGGGGGGAAGGTGCGATTAGGCATCCTTATCCTGTTGGCCCCGGCCCGGCCGCTACGGTGAGCACATCAGCCCGGCCAGGTGCCGTCCCAGCTAATTTGCCTGCGCGCACGGCCACGTCAGTCAGGCCGTCACGGTCAGGATCAGCCAGGGACAGGTGCTCGTCACCGACGGCCCGTTCTCCGAGACGAAGGAGTGGATCGCCGGCTTCGACATCCTCGAGTGCGACGACCTCGATGAGGCCATCGCGATCGCCGCCAGGGACCCGCAAACGAACTGCGGCAAGCTCGAGTTCCGCCCCGTTCTGGACCGGCGAGGACTGAAGGTGGCGCGGCCACGGCCTGGGCGGTCACCGGCCGTCGGCGGCGCGGAGGCCCCAGCCCTATTACGGTCAGGGACGAGATGAACCTTTTCACAAGTACCAGGGAGTAACCAGGTTAGTTTGTTCTGGTTTGTGCCACGGAACCTGTGAAATGGCGGCTCTCGCCAATTACGGACAAGCCTTTGCGGAGAACTTGCCATGACCTTAAAGAGGGCCGGGCCGTGCGAATGCCTCCCTGATCCGTGCGATCAGCCGGTCGGTTTCGCGGAAGAGCTGCCGCCAGGTGAAGTGCACTACCTTGAAGCCCGCCTCGCGCAGCAGCTGGTCTCGCTCCAGCTGCTGCGCGGCCCGCCCGGCATTCGCGTACTTGATCATGCCGTCGGCCTCGGCGATGGTCAGGTAGTGGCCCCAGTAGAAGTCGACCCTGCCGATGATCTGCTCGTCGCCGATGTCCACCTGCAATTCAGGTGGTGGCAGGCCATGGTCGTCAAACGTGACCCGAGCACACGATTCCAGCACCGACTCAGAACGGTGATCGCTGAAAGCCACCACACGCCTCGCGTGTTCCCCGCCGGGCCAGGCTGAGCACGCCGCAAGCACGCAGTCTAATTCGTCGCGCGTGGTCTTCCTCGCGTGCAGCGCTGAGTCCGCGACGACCACCCCGTGCTGGAACGGTAATGCTCTCGCGAGATCGACGACCGTTCTGGCCACAGAGGTGACGGGCAGCCCGTAATGCTTCGTCACGTGCCCGGGGAACAACGTCGCGGCGTGAACCTTCAGGTCGTTCCCGCCGGCTCGGCTCCCGCGCGCACGTGGCGGCCTGGTCAGCGTGACCAGGCTTTCCGGGGGGCGTTCGAGAAGGTCCAGGCCGTGCAGAATGGCCGCCGACTCGTGGCTCGCGGACGCAAGCGCGCGGGGGGGCAGCAAGGCGGCCGCCACGCGGAGCGCATGCATGCGCGCCGGGTCGTCCGCAGACGAGGCAAGCGAGTCGGCCCTGGCGTAGACGCCCCGGCGGAGGGGCACGAGATCCCCGGTCCGCGCGAGCTGGCGAAGGCGCTCAGCCGACACCCCGCGCGCCGCCCACTGGGCGGTCGTTGCTACCTCCCGGTGGCTGATCGCTTTCATAGGCCCTCTAGCTGGTCAGCTCGATCCGGAGGCTAGCGGCGGCTGCGGTCATCGCGGCCAGCTTGCCGTCGGCGGCCTCACGGGGGAGGTACTTCATACCGCAGTCCGGGGCGAGCACCAGGCGCTCGGCCGGGACGTAGGGCAGCGCCTTCCTGGCCCGCTCGGCCACCTGACCCGGGGACTCCACGGCGTGGTCGTTCAGGTCGAGCACGCCGAGGATGATCGTCTTGCCGTCCAGGGCTTCGAGCACGGAGCAGTCCAGGCCGGACTGCGCGGTCTCGATCGATATCTGGTCGGCGCTGCTCGCGGCCAGCTCGGGCAGGAACGAGTAGCCGGCCGGGCGGCCGTGGATGATCGCCGCGTACCCGAAGCAGATGTGCACGGCCGTCGTGCCGGTCACGCCATCGAGGGCGCGGTTGAGCACCGGCACCCCGTACTCGCGGGCCTCGTCCGGGCGGGCCTGCATGTACGGTTCGTCGAGCTGCACGATGTCGGCCCCGGCGGAGAACAGGTCGCCGATCTCCTCGTTGACGGCCTCGGCGTAGCCGAAGGCGGCCGCCTCGCGGCTCGGGTAGTAGTCGTTCTGGGCCTGCTGCGCCATCGTGAAGGGGCCGGGCACGGTGACCTTGACGGTCCGGCCGGTGTGGGCGCGAAGGAATGTCAGGTCGTCGACTTGCACCGGGTGGCGCCGGCGGATCGGCCCGACGATCCTGGGTACCGGGTTCGGGTGCCCGCTCCGGTCCAGCGCGGTGCCCGGGTTGTCGAGGTCGACGCCGTCCAGCGCGGTGGCGAACCTGTTGGAGTAGCTCTCGCGGCAGATCTCGCCGTCGGTGATGATGTCCAGGCCCGCGTCTTCCTGGGCCCTGATCGCGAGCAGCGTGGCGTCCTGCTGGGCCTGCGCCAGGTACGCGGGATCGACCCGCCACAGCTCGCGGGCCCTGACCCGCGGCGGGAACCGGCCGGCCAGCCGCTCGCGGTCGATCAGCCAGTCAGGCTGGGGGTAGCTGCCCACGAGCGAGGTGGGGAAGAGCATCTCGGCCTCCGCCGCCTCGGCGCGGCGACGGGGGGGTTGCCGGCCGGGCGTGAGCCAACAATAGGGCGACAGCCGCGGACGGGCGGCGGCGGCCGGGACGGTGGCCGCGGGGCGAGGCGGGACGGTGGCCGCGGGGCGAGGCGGGACGGTGGCCGCGGCGTCAGGGGCGCCAGGCTGGGGCGCCGAGGATGTCGGTGCTGACGCGGCGGCTGAGCACGCTCAGCCGGCCGAGCCCGGAAAGGGCCGTGGTCACCTGCCCGGCCAGGTCCGGGCTGGCCGATGTCGACTCAGCGATGCCGATGGTGCCCGCCCCGCCGAGCATGGCCGGGAGTATGTCGCCGGTCTGACCCACGACATGCGTCCTGGCTCCGCAGTCGCGGGCCAGCCCGGACAGCTGCCGGGCGTCCGCCGAGTCGGCGGAGCCGAGAACGAGCATCAGGTCGCATGCCGACGCGATCACGCGTATCGTCGCCGCCCGGTCGGATGCGGCATAGCAGAACCCGTCGGGGTGGGGGCCGTGCACGGCCGGGAGCCGCGACCGGAGCGCGGCGGTCACGGGTGCCGAGTCCTCCACCGGGATTCCGGGCTGCAGCAGGTAAGAGACCCGCTTCGGGTCGCTGACCTGCAGCGCCGCGGCGCTCGCCGGGGTGGGGACCACCGTGGTCCGCCCCGGCGCCTGGCCGACGATGCCCGCGACGGCCGCGTGGTCATCCTGGCCGACCAGCACGAGGTCGTCGCCTCGCTCGGCGAACCTCCTCGCCTCGGCGTGCACCCACGCGACCAGCGGGCAGGTGGCGTCGATGACCTCCATGCCGCGGGCCGCGGCCTCGGCCTGCACGGCCGCGGGGACGCCGTGGGCCGGGAAGACCACGGTCGCGCCGTCCGGGACCTCGTCCAGCGCGGCCGCGAACACCGCGCCCAGCTCGGCCAGCTCGGAGATCGCGTACCAGTCGGCGGCCAGCTGACCGTACACGTACACGGTGCGGCGTCCGTCCACGGCACGCCGCGCGGCCGCGAGCGCCCGCGTTGCACCGCCGCACCAGGGGCTCGCGCCGACGAGCAGCCTGCGGGTCCCCAACACCGCCGACCATTCCGCCACGGCGGACCGGGCCGCCGCCATGGCGACGCGGTCCGCTCTGCTGGCCGCGGCGGCCACGGCAGCTTCGGAGCCGTCCCGCTGCGGGCAGGTCGCGACGAAGAGGGCGGCCCCGCCGTCGTCGTGGGACGGATCGGCGCAGTGCCCGACCGGCGCGTAGCTCACCCGGGTGCCCTTGCGCAGCAGCGTCCCGCCCACCAGCGGTGCGGCGAAACAGGGCAGCGGACCGCGAACCGGATCGCCTACCTCGGTCGGGACCAGCACCTCGCCGGGAGCTACCCCGGTGCCAGGCGCGAGGAACTCGCGCACCGTCGGTCGGTTCATCGCGTCTATGCCTCCGGGTAGCCGGCCGGCCGCCCACATGGACCGGCCGCGGTGCCGCCCCCGTGAAGGTCCGCTGACCCAGCACCGCGATGCCGGCTGAAAGGCTCATTCCCAGCTCAGGGCCAGGTTTCGCCCCGTGGAGTGCCAAGGTTTCGTTTCCGGGCGGGCGCCGCAGACCCCGGCCGGGAGCATAGTTGATAAAGCAGATCTAAATTGCATAGATTGCATGGAATGCTGACGACCCGGGCCGCGACCAGGGAGGACCGAAGACATGTCCGTCACCGACGAACTGCTCGCCAACAACCGGCGTTACGCCGAGACGTTCAAGGGTCCGCTGCCGATGCCGCCGGCTCGCGGGGTGGCCGTGATCGCCTGCATGGACGCGCGGCTCAACGTCTACGCGATGCTGGGGCTCGCCGAGGGTGAGGCGCACGTGATCCGTAACGCCGGCGGGGTGGTCACCGACGACGAGATCCGCTCCCTCGCGATCAGCCAGCGGCTCCTCGGCACCCGGGAGATCATCCTGATCCACCACACCGACTGCGGGATGCTCACGTTCACCGACGACGACTTCAAGGCGGCCATCCAGGCGGATACCGGCATCAAGCCGCCCTGGGCCGCCGAGGCCTTCAGCGACCCGGACGCGGACGTCCGCCAGTCGATCGCCCGGATCAAGGCCAGCCCGTTCGTCCCGCACACCGACCAGGTACGCGGCTTCGTGTTCGACGTCGCGACCGGCACCCTCAACGAGGTCAGCTAATGGCGTTTCGCGGAGCTTGCCCCGCAGTGTTTCGTTGAACGGGGGTCGTCCCCTCTTGGCCCAGGGCAAATACAGCGGGGCTCACCCGTCCGGCGCGTCGCCGCGGCCCTGCTGCTCCGCGAGGAAACGCTCGAACTGGGCGCCGAGCTCCTCGGCGGTCGGCATGTCCTCGGCCTCGTCGGCCAGCAGGCCGCCGTCGCCGCCCGCGGCGTACGCGTCGTATTGCTGCTCGAGAGCCTGGACGACCTCGGAGACCTCGTCCGAGCCCTCGACTTGCCTGGCTATCTCCAGATCGGTCCGGTGCGCGGCCTCGCGCAGCGCGTCGGCCGGCAGGGACAGCCCGGTGACCCGCTGCACGGACTCGAGCAGGGTCACCGCCGCCGCCGGGTAGGCCGCCTGCGCAAGGTAGTGCGGCACGTGCACCGCGAACCCGATCGCCGCACGGCCGCTCTCGCCCATCCGCAGCTCGAGCAGGTGGGCCGCGCTGCCAGGAACCTGCAGCCGGTCGACCAGCGGCCGGTAGCCCTCGACCAGGTCGGTGCGGGTCGCGTGCGCGGTCACGCCCAGCGGCCTCGTGTGCGGAACCCCCATCTGGATGCCGTGGAACCCGACCGCGAGCCGCACCCGCAGCGCCGCCGTGAGGGCGAGCACCGCATCGGTGAACGCGTTCCAGTCATGGTCCGGCTCCGGGCCGTTCAGCAGCAGGAACGGGGTTCCCTCCGTGTCGTGCAGCAGCGAGACCGCGAGCTGGGGCTCGTCGTAGCTCTCCCAGTGGTCCTTGGCGAACGTCATCACCGGCCTGCGCGAGCGGTAGTCGATGAGAGAGTCCACGTCGAACGTGGCCACCTCGGTGTGTTCGAGCGCGCCCAGCAGGTGCGCGGCGAGCAGTCGCCCGGCCCCGCCCGCGTCGATGAACCCGTCGAGGTAATAGAGCATCGTCACATCATCGAGCTCGGGCGCGTCAGGGCTCACCCGATAGAGGTCTCCCGGGTCACCCTTCACGGCCGCCGCCCTCCGCTCATTCAATCGCCTGATACAAGTCTTACCAATGTCTGGTCACGGTTTGACCATCCACGCTCAGGAAAAGTGTCCTCGCGCAGGTCACCGGCCGCGGACAGGCCGGCCGTCGAGAGCCGCCTTGCGGTCCTGCCACCGGTCGATGACCAGCGGCAGCTCGGCACTGACGAACTCGAAGAACCGTACCGAATCGGTGATCCTGAGCCCGGCGGGCGTGTCTGCGCCGAGAATCGGGATCCCCTCCCGCAAGACCGCGGTCCACCGGGCCATGGCGCGATTCCGGATGCTGATGATTTCGCCCCATACGTCATCAGGCACCCGGTAGTAGTGGCGGCGCGAGCCCGGCTCTCCGTCCCTGCGGATCAACCCGAGCTGGACCAGGTAACGCACCGCGCCCGACATCGCGGCCGGGCTGGCGTGCAGTGTGGCCGCCAGCTCGGCCGCGGTAAGCCGGCCGGAGTCCGAGGTCACCAGCGCGACGAAGACCCGGGCCGGCATCCGCGGGACACCCATCTCGGTCAGCGCCTGGGCGAAGTCCTCGATGAACCGGCGCACGGCCGCCTCGTCACGCGGGGCAGGCGCACCGGCGTGCCCCGAGGCAGCCTGATGCGGTTGCGGCGCGTCACTCATCGGTCGTTAACTGTTTTCCGTAGGCAGCGTTCAGAACTTTCAACTTTTTGTGAATCTAATGTAACCTCGCGATCGTGACTGATGCTATCGCGGTGTCTGGCCTGCACAAGTCGTACGGCAAGACGGTAGCGCTGAACGGGCTGGACCTGAGCGTGGCCGAGGGCGAGGTGCACGGGTTCCTCGGCCCGAACGGCTCCGGCAAGACGACCACGATCCGGATCCTGCTCGGCCTGCTGCGGGGCGACGGCGGCACGGCGCGGCTGCTCGGCGGCGATCCCTGGCGCGACGCAACGGCGCTGCACCGCAGGCTCGCCTACGTGCCGGGGGACGTGACCCTCTGGCCGAACTTCACCGGCGGCGAGGTCATCGACCTACTCGGCCGGCTCCGCGGCGGCCTGGACACCAAGCGGCGGGAGAGCCTGCTCGAGCGCTTCGACCTCGACCCGACCAAGAAGGCCCGCGCGTACTCCAAGGGCAACCGCCAGAAGGTGGCGCTGATCTCGGCGCTGGCCTCCGACGTGGAACTGCTGATCCTGGATGAGCCCACCTCGGGCCTTGATCCGCTGATGGAGGCCGCGTTCCGCGACTGCGTCGAGGAAGAACGGCACAGCGGGCGCACGGTCCTGCTTTCCAGCCACATCCTGTCCGAGGTCGAGGCGCTCTGCGAGGGCGTCACGATCATCCGGGCGGGCCGGGCGGTGGAGTCCGGGACCCTGGCGGAGCTGCGCCATCTCACCAGGACCTCGATCGCCGCCGACCTGGCCCGCCGCCCGGCCGGGCTGGACCAGCTGCCGGGCGTGCACGATCTCGACGTGCAGGACTTCAGTGTTTCCGGAGCGCGCGCGTCGGGCAAGCCCGCCGCGCGGCCGCTCAGTGGGCAGGCCGCGGGCAGGCTCGCCGCGCGGGTCCGGTGCGAGGTGGACACCGACAAGCTGGACGGGCTGCTCCAGCATCTGGCCGCCGCGGGCGTGCTCAGCCTGGTCAGCCAGCCGCCGACGCTGGAAGAGCTGTTCCTGCGGCACTACGCGGGCGA
>DASYXX010000094.1:0-3568 GCA_035934395.1 Streptosporangiaceae bacterium | reverse complement strand
GCTAGACATCCCAGGAGCTTGAATGTCAAGCGGCAGTCTTGTTTTCCTGGCTGGCGTGCTGCGGCCAGGCGGTGGCCTCGTCGTAGAGGGTGCGGGTTTTGAGGCAGCCGTGCAGGATGCCGACGAGCCGGCTGGCGAGCTGGCGCAGCGCGGCCCGGTGGCCGGTGCCGCGGGCCCGCAGCTGGTCGTAGTAGGCGCGGGCGCCGGGTGAGGCATTGAGGGCGGCGAAGGCCTGGCCGTCGAGGGCGTCGCGGAGCCGGTCGTTGTGCACGTAGCGGGCCATGACGGTTTTGCGTTTCCCGGACTGGCGGGTGATCGGGCTGGTGGCCGCGTAGTTCTTGCGGGCCCTGGCGCCGGGGTAGCGATGCGGGTCGTCGCCGAGCTCGCCGAGCACCCGGGCGCCGAGGATGTGTCCCAGGCCGGGCCGGGACAAGATGATCTCGGCGTCCGGGTGCTGGCGAAAATGCGCCTGCACCTGGGCCTCCATGGCCTGGATCTGCTCGCTGAGGGCGGTGATCACCGCGGCCAGCGCGCGGACCACCGCAGCGCACGCGGCGGTGACCTGCGGTGGCTGGGCCAGCTGCGGGCCGCGCAGCGCCGCCCGGATCGCGGTGGTCTTCTCGGTGATGTTGCGGCGGCGGGCGCGCTTGAGCACGGCGCTGACCTGCGCGGTCGTCAGCCGGGCGGCCGATGCCGGGTCCGGCGCGCGGGCCAGCAGCTCCAGGGTGTCGGGAGCATCCAGGTCCTCGAACGCCTCCAGCGCGGCGGGAAAGAAATCGCGCAGCTGGTGACGCAGCCGCTGCACCTGCCGGGTCCGCTCCCCGATCAGCGTCTTGTGCGCCCGGGCCACCACCTTGACCGCCTGCGCGCCCGGGCTGTCGGCTGCTACCGGGCGCAGCTGATGGGCATCGGCGCGCACCATGTCCGCCAGGATGTGCGCGCCGGCGGTGTCGCTCTTAGCCCCGGACACCCCCTGGCGCTCCCGGAACCGGGCCACCTGCAGCGGGTTGACCCCGTACACGGCATACCCGGCCGCCGCCAGCGCCATCACCCACAGGCCCCGGTCGGTCTCGATCCCGACCCGCACCTCCGCACCCTCGGCGTCATCGCCGAGCTGCACGCCGATCATCGCGTGCAGCCGGGTCATCCCCGCCGCCCCCCCGGGCAGCCGGGCCCGGGCCAGCGTGCGGCCCGCCTCATCCATCAGCTCGACGTCGTGATGATCCTCGGCCCAGTCATCTCCCGCCAGCAGCATGCCCTCTCCCGTCCCAGTCGCCCAGCCAGCACCGGCAGCCTGCGGGAGAACCATCAGCGACCTAATAAACAAGTGCTCACACCACAGCGGCGGGCACGACATCCCAGCAGCGATCTACTCTCCCGGCTACCGGCAGGGGCACGATCTAGCCGTAGGGCTTCCAAGGAGCCCAGGGGCCAGCAGTGCTCACCTGCCGGCAGCTACCGGACCCGAGTCTGCCCGACGTGCCGACCCGGTAGCTCTTATTAGGGACTTCGCGGACGCGAACACCCCCGTCCCAGGCGCACAGTGACCGCATGGGCAACCCGCCCCCACCCCCCGCCACCGGGGACCACCCGCCAGCACAGGAGCACGTCATGCCGTCGGCCCAGGCCACGCCCGCCGAACAAGCCCGCACCGCGAAGCACGAGCACCACACGCCCCCCAGGCCCACCCACGCGACCAGCGCTCTCGAGGGATCTGTCTTCGCATGACAACCGTCGCGACGAAACGACAGCAGCCGATCCGCAGCACCATCCCGGCACGGCTGGACCGGCTGCGCTGGTCGCCGTTCCACACCCGGCTGGTGCTCGGGCTCGGCACCGCCTGGATCCTCGATGGCCTGGAGATCACGATCGCCAGCTCGGTGGGCAGCTTGTTCGACACCCTGGGCCGCAGGAAGATGATCTCCGGCACGTACCTGATCTCCGGGTCCGTGCTCGCCTTCAGCGCGTGGCTGTTCGACGCGGGCGTGCTGCACGCCGCGGGCCAGACCTTCATCTGGATCGTCGTGTTCTTCTTCGCCTCCGCCGGGGCCAGCGCCGGCTACCTGACGGTCAGCGAGATCTTCCCGGTCGAGATCCGGGCCGAGGCCATCGCGGTGTTCTTTGCCATCGCCCAGATCTTCGGCGCGCTCGGCACGATCTTCTGCGGCGCGCCGATCGGCACCGGCTCCAACCGCGCCGGCCTGACCATCGGCTACCTGATCGGCGGCGGCGTCATGATCATCGGCGGTCTGGTCGAGGTCTTCCTCGGGATCAACGCCGAAGGAAAGCCGCTGGAGCAGGTCGCCCGATCGCTCACCGAAGTCCGAGCCGAGAGGAGCTGACGGCGATGTTCGGAACATCCTGGCGCGTGGGAAGGATCGCCGGCATCGAGGTGCGCGTCGACAGCTCGTGGGTGGTGATCGCCCTGCTCATCACCTACAGCATGTACCTGCGCTTCTCCTTTCTGTACAAGGACCTGTCAACCGCGGCCGCAGCCGGGATCGCCATCCTGGCGGCGGTGCTGTTCTTCGGCTCGGTCCTCGTCCACGAGCTGGCTCATGCGCTGGTCTCCCGGGCCCGGGGGATCCGGGTGCAGGACATCACGCTGTTCTTGTTCGGCGGGGCGACGCGGGCCCGGGTGGAGTCTCGCGGGCCGGGCGACGAGTTCCTGATCGCGGCGGTGGGGCCGCTCACCAGCGGGCTGGTGGCGGCGCTGTTCTGGGCCGTCGATGTCTTCGCCCGTGGCGCCCTGCCGCGATCGCTGATCGGGATGTTCGGCTACCTTGCCTGGGTCAACCTGCTGCTAGCTGGGTTCAACCTAGTTCCGGGATTCCCGCTCGACGGCGGGCGGCTGCTGCGCTCGGTCGTGTGGCGGGCCACGGGCAGCTTTCGCCGGGCCACCCGGATCGCCTCCCTGGCTGGCCAGGCAGTGGGATGGCTCCTGGTGGCGGGCGGGGTGGCCTTCCTCCTAGCCGGAAATCTCGCCGGGGGCATCTGGTTCGCGTTCATCGGGTGGTTCCTGGTCCAGGCCGCCCGGGCGTCCTACCAGGACCTTCAGGTCCGGCAGTTCCTGCGAGGGGTCCAGGCGCATGACGTGATGGCCGACAACCTGTTGCGGATCCCGCCGGACCTCACCCTGCAGGACGCCGTGGACGATTACTTCATGCGCTATGACCACAGCGCGTTCCCGGTGGACGAGTATGGGCGGACGATCGGCCTGCTGACCCTGCGGAAGGTTCGCCGGGTGCCAAGCGACCAATGGCCTACAAGCCGGGTCCGAGATCACACGGTCCCGCTCGGCGACCAGGTCGTGGTGCCGCCGGATGCCCCCATGGATCAGGTCATGGCCAAGCTCCAGGACGGCGAGGCCGGGCGGGTTCTCGCGGCCGACGACGGTGAGGTGGTGGGGATCATCACGCCATCGGATCTCACCCGGTGGCTGCGCCGCTGGCGGGTGCTCGACAGCAGATCGCTCGACAGCAGAGAGCGCTGATAACAGCTGCAGCTTGACAGGCGGTACCCCTGGATGAACACGAAGACCCGTGAAGTCACATAACGCGAGATGAGG
>DASYXX010000043.1:0-4978 GCA_035934395.1 Streptosporangiaceae bacterium | reverse complement strand
CGACGGTCAGCAACGCCGAGGAGTTCGGCGACTGGCTCGCGCAGGTCCGCGGGGGCACGACCGTTATCGTCGACGAGAACCGCCCGGTGCCGCTATGGCAGCACGTGATGGTGGGCACCCGGCTCTACGACCTGTTCACCGAGTCTCGCGAGGCCGGGCGCGCCCTGGTCAACCCGGAACTCATGCGGATCGCGCAACGGGACAGTGAAGGGGGAATGGGGAGGCGGGTGGGGGAGCGGAAGACCCCGGGCCAGTCCAGCCGGCGCAGGGGCGCGCAGGCCGTGCGGCCCGCGAGGTACCGTCCACCGCGCCGGCCGGACGTGATCGGGAGGCTCGACGCCGCCGGCCTGCTCCCGGCGATCACGTTCATCTTCAGCCGCGCCGGCTGCGACGCCGCCGTGCTCCAGTGCCTGAACGCGGGCCTGCGGCTGACCACGCCGCAGGAAGCCGCCGAGATCACCGCGCTGGTGCAGGACCGGACGGCGGAGATCCCCGAGGAGGACCTGCCGGTCCTCGGCTACCACGACTGGCTGGCCGGCCTGCAGCGCGGGATCGCGGCCCATCACGCGGGGATGCTGCCGACGTTCAAGGAGGTCGTGGAGGACCTGTTCGCGGCCGGGATGATCCGGGCGGTGTTCGCCACCGAGACCCTTGCGCTGGGCATCAACATGCCCGCCAGGACCGTCGTCGTCGAGCGCCTGGACAAGTGGAACGGCGAGAACCACGCCGACCTGACGCCGGGCGAGTACACCCAGCTCACCGGCCGGGCCGGGCGGCGCGGCATCGACGTCGAGGGGCACGCGGTCGTGATCTGGCAGCCGGGGATGGACCCGGCCGCCGTGGCCGGCCTGGCGGGCACCCGGACGTATCCGCTCAGCTCGAGCTTCCGGCCGTCCTACAACATGGCGGTCAACCTGGTCGGCCAGGTGGGCAGGCGGCGAGCCGCGACACTGCTCGAGTCCTCGTTCGCCCAGTTCCAGGCCGACCGGGCGGTGGTCGGCATCGCCCGCCAGGCGCAGCGGATCAGGCAGTCCATGCAGGATCTGGAGGTCCGCTGCGACCTGGGCGACTTCACCGGGTACCTGGCCATCAGACGGGAACTGTCGCAGCGCGAGGGCGAGCAGGCCAGGCAGCGTTCCGCGGCGCGGCGGGCCGAGGCGATGGCCTCGCTGGAGCAGCTGCGCCGCGGCGACATCATCTGGGTGCCCGGCGGTCGGCGGGCAGGCATCGCGCTGGTGCTCGAGTCCCCCGCGGCCACGGCGGACCCGCCCGGGCTGCTGGTGCTCACCGACGGCCGCCAGGTCAGGCGGCTGGCGCCGGCCGACTTCCCGGTTCCGGTCACGCCCATCGACCGGGTGCGGATTCCGGCCTGGTTCAGCGCCCGGTCGCCGAAGCACCGCCGCGACCTGGCCTCGACCGTGCGCAACAAGCTGGCCGGGCGGGATCTGAGCCGGCCGCCGCGGCCGGGCCGCGAAAGCGGCGGGCCGGGTCAGGAGGACGAGATAACGCGGCTACGGCGGCGGCTGCGCCAGCATCCGTGCCACGGCTGCGCGGACCGCGACGAGCACGCCAGGCAGGCGGAGCGGTACCTCCGGCTGGAGCGGGAGGCCGAGGCCCTGGAACGCAGGATGGCAGGCCGGACCCACGTCATCGCCCGGACGTTCGACCGGGTGTGCGCGGTGCTCGATCAGCTCGGATATACCGACGGCGACACCGTGACCGCCGAGGGCAGGCGGCTGGCGGGCCTGTACGCCGAGCTCGACCTGCTCACCGCCGAGTGCCTGCGCCGGGGGCTCTGGGACGGCCTGGGCCCCGCCGAGCTGGCCGCGTGCGTCTCCGCGCTGACCTTCGAGTCGCGCAGGCCCGACGACGCTGGCCCGCCGCGGCTGCCGCCGGGGCAGGCTCGCGAGGTGCTCGCGGCCATGGTCCGGGTATGGGGCGAGCTCGACGGCATCGAGAAGGACCACCAGCTCGCGTTCCTGCGCGAGCCGGACCTGGGGTTCGCCTGGACGGCGCATGCCTGGGCGCGCGGTCGGTCGCTGGAGGAGGTGCTGTCGCCCGACCTGACCCCCGGCGACTTCGTCCGCGCCGTCAAGCAGCTCATCGACCTGCTGGACCAGGTGGCCGCGGCGGCCGGGCCGACGCCTGTGGCCGCCACCGCGCGCGGCGCGATCAGCGCACTGCGCCGCGGCGTGGTCGCCTACTCCTCCGTGGGCTAGAGAGCGGGGCGAGCACGGGGAGGTCGTAGGCACGGCGCACGCTGCTGCCCAGGCGGACGATGTCGGCACCGTAAACGTTCATCGAGACCGCGATGCCCGAGCCGCGGTTGGTGACCCGGTGGATGTCGCCCGGCGGGGCGAACCCGCTTACCTCTCCCGCCCTGCTGACACGGCTGCCGACCTGCTCCAGGGCGGTGGCCCCGTCACGCAGCGCGAACAACTCCTCGTATTCGGCCCCCTGCATCACGCCCACGACGCACCAGGCGACGTGGTCGTGGATCGGCGTGTACTGTCCGGGCCGCCAGACCACGGCGCAGACCGAGAACGCCCCGTCCGGCTCGGCGTGCAAGATGTGGCTGACGTAGCCGTCAGGGCTGCCTTCCCGCTCTTCTGCGGTCAGGATCCCCGAGCCGGGAAGGTGCAGCCGTACCTGGTCAGCCACCAGCATCGCCGTCTGCTGCCAGTCGAGGTGGCGGGCCGTGGCGCTGCGGATCGCGGTCACCAGATCAGCGGGACACCGGGTGTGCACCGCCGTTGCCTGTGTCATGGAGCCTCCCCATCGGATGAGGCCAGCCTAGGGATCAGACCGCTCCGCACTCCAATGCCAAAGCCTTCACGTATCCATAGAGGAGCTGCATAAATACGGCGTCACGGCGGCTGCGGCCCGGTCCTGCGGGCGCGCCGGGCCCGATCCCTGGCAGGATGACCGGGGTGGGCTCGCTGATGCTGCTTGACTCTGCCTCGCTGTATTTCCGCGCGTTCTACGGCATACCGCCGGAGAGCATGACCGCGCCGGACGGCACGCCGGTCAACGCGGTCCGCGGGCTGCTCGACATGATCGCCCGGCTGATCCGGGCCTACCACCCGGGACAGCTGGTCGCCTGCATGGACGCGGACTGGCGGCCGGCCTTCCGGGTGGCGGCGATCCCGTCCTACAAGGCGCACCGGGCCAACCCCGACGGCAGCGAGCAGGTCCCGGACGCGCTCAATGCCCAGATCCCGGTGATCGAGGAGGTCCTCGCGGCAGCCGGGGTGGTCATGGCCGGCGTGCGCGGGTACGAGGCGGACGACATCATCGGCACCCTCGCGGCCCGCAGCGACGAGCCCGTCGACGTGGTGACCGGGGACCGGGACCTGTTTCAGCTCGTGGACGACTCCCGCCCGGTGCGGGTGATCTATACCGCCCGGGGCATGTCCAGGCTCGAGGTGGTCGACGAGGCGGCCGTGACCAGGCGCTACCAGATCCCCGGCCGGGCGTATGGGGCGTTCGCCGCGCTGCGGGGCGACCCGAGCGACGGCCTGCCCGGCGTGCCGGGGGTGGGCGAGAAGACCGCCGCCGCCCTGGTCCGGGTGTTCGGCACCGTCGAGGCGATGCTGGCCGCGCTGGACCACGGCCACGGCGGCTTCCCGATGGGCAGCCGCGCCAAGCTCGTGGCGAACCGCGGCTACCTGGAGGCAGCGATTCCCGTCGTCCGGGTGGCGACCGACGCGCCGCTGCCGGCCGTCGACGGGCGGCTTCCGGTCACTCCCGCCGATGCCCGGCGGCTGGCCGAGCTCGACGAGCGCTGGGACCTGGGATCGTCCCTGGGCCGCATGTGCGCCGCTCTCAAAGCACGCCCCGACTGACTTACAGAACGCGGAGGGCGACCAGGCAGGTGTCGTCTTCCGCGTCGGTAGAGCCCAGCGCCCGCAGGGCCGCATCGATCGCGAGCTCAGGATCGGTGATGCCGCGCACGGCGCCCGACAGCGCGGCCAGGCCCTCCTCGAGGGACCTGTCGCGGCGCTCGACCAGCCCGTCGCTGTAGAGCAGCAGCAGGTCGCCGGGGGCCAGCGCCAGGACCGCGGCCGAGTACTCCTCGTCGCCCGCGCCCAGCAGGATGCCGACCGGCGGGTCCAGCGGCCGCGCCCACGATCCGCGCACCAGGACCGGCGGCGGATGCCCCGCCTGCGCCCAGGTCAGCGTGCGGCTCGCCGGGTCGAAGTACCCGGCGATCACCGACGCCGTGTGCTCGGGCGCGACGTGGCGTACCAGGTCATTGAGCCAGCCGACCAGCCGCTCGGGCGGCGACCCGGTGATGGCCAGGCCTGCGAGCGCACCGCGCAGCCGGGCCATGCCCGCGGCGGCGGCGAGGCCGTGCCCCGCGACGTCCCCGATGGCGATCAGGACGTGGCCGCCCGGCATGTCCGCGGTGATGTACCAGTCGCCGCCGACCCGGCCGGCCTTCGACGCGGGCAGGTAGCGGACCATCGTGCGCAGGCCCGGCAGGTCGAACGCCTCGTCGTGCAGCGGGAGGATGGCCCGCTGCAGCTCCAGGGCCACGTGCCGCTCCTCGGCGAGCTCGGCGGCAAGGCTGGCCTCCGCGGCGACCCGGGAGTCCGCGAACCGGGGCTCGGCCCGCGCAGGCACCGCGAGGCTCCGTGCGGCCGCCCCGCCCGCGCGTGACGAACCGGCCGCCGTGGTCGGGCGGCTTGGCGGAACCCCAAAAGCCTCAGAAGTCATCACGCATCGGGTCTGGTCAGCTTTCGTGCACCCAGCGTGAGGCATGTGGGCCTCACTATCTAGATGAGGACACAATTCTCGCGGGTGAGATGATGCCAGGGCAAGGAAAGCCCGGAATTGGCCGTTGGCGGGACCGGAGGACGCGATGCGAATGGAGAGATCTGATTCAGGCCTCTATCCGGCGGATCGGGTGGGGCGGGCCGTCGCCGCGGCCCGGCAGGCCGGCCTGGCGGCGCTGCTGCTGACCCCGGGTCCCGAC
>DASYXX010000018.1:0-7545 GCA_035934395.1 Streptosporangiaceae bacterium | reverse complement strand
GTGCCCCCGCAGGGACACCGGGTCGATCTCCGCGCCGGCCAGGAACGTCAGCACCAGCGAACCCACGCTGGCCAGGAACGTGACCACGTCGGTCGCTGTGACGTGCTCGCGGATGCCGGGGATGTTCCCGGCCAGCGCGCCAGCCACGATCTCGACCAGCGCCGCGGGCACCGCGATCCGGATGCTGACCACCGACGCCAGCAGCGCCAGGCCCAGCCAGATGGCCGCCACGTAGTAGATGTTCATCGCCGCTCCTGCCAGGTCGGTCCTGGCAGCGGTCACCAGCGGCCACTGCCAGGAGAGCTACTCCCGGTAGAAGCCATCAGCCGTGCGGCGGTTCGGGCAGAAGCCCGCCGGAGCCTCATCCGGCAAAATCGGATCATAGCTGCGGCCGGAGCACGGCGGGGGCTCCGGGTGGCGGCGGGAGAGCCGGGCGACCTAGGCTCGGTGGGGTGGCGTCGTCCGCCCGTCTCCTGGAACGGCTCGGGATGCGGCGCTCTGGCGGTGCGCTTCTTCAGGTGGGAATGAAGCTGCGGACGTACCGGACGGTCGCGCGCCGGATGTAACTGCGGCAGCCTGAGACATGTGCTGAAGCTGCTGGCCTTCGTTCTGCCGCTCGGCCTGGACTCCTTCGCGGTCGCGGCCGCGATCGGAGCCACGCAGCCGACCACGTGGCGGGCACGGGTGCGGATCTCCGCGATCTTCGTGATCTTCGAGGCCGGGATGCCGCTGATCGGGCTGGCCGCGGGAAACGGCCTGGCGCGAGTGATCGGGCCGATGGCCGACTACGTCGCGGCGGCGGCCGTCATCGCCATCGGGATCTGGATGCTCGTCGGCCGGGACGACGACGAGCGCGCGGCCGAGCGCGCGGCGAGCGCACGCGGCCTCGCGGTGGTGGCGCTGGGCGTCAGCATCAGCCTGGACGAGCTCGCCATCGGGTTCGGCCTCGGCCTGGCGCGGCTGCCGGCCGTGACGGTCATCATCGCGATCGGCGTCCTGGCGCTCGCCGCGAGCCAGCTCGGGCTCGCGCTCGGCGTGCTCGTCGGAGAGCGCTTTCGCGAGCGCGCCGAGCAGGTCGCCGGCGTTGCCCTGATCCTGCTCGGCTGCTACCTCATCGCCCAGCGAGCGATCGCGTAGCCTCCGGGCCGACTCGCCCGGCTCGTGCTGCGCATCTATTACTTGCCGCAAGTATACACTGAGTGTATGCTCTCAGGTGTGAGTGTACCCCTGACCCTGCTGGGCCTGCTGGAGCGCGAGCCGAGTCACGGCTACGACCTCAAGCGGGACTACGACATCTACTTCGGCCGGGGCAAGCCGCTGCCCTACGGCCAGGTCTACGCGACCTTGTCCCGTCTGGCCCGGGACGGCAAGGCGATCGCCGGGCCGGCCGAGCACGGCGAGGGACCCGACCGCAAGCGCTATACGATCACCGAGGCCGGCATCGCTGACGTCGAGGGGTGGCTGTCCTCGCCTGCCCCTCCCGAGCCGCACCTGCAGACGGTGCTGTTCGCCAAGGTCGTGCTGGCCCTCATGCTCGACCGCCCCGCCGACCGGTACCTGGACACCCAGCGCGCGGCCCACTTGCAGCGGATGCGCGAGCTCACCGAGCTGAAGCAGCGCGGCGAGGTGGTCGACACCCTGCTCGCCGACTACGGCCTGTACCACCTGGAGGCGGATCTGCGATGGATCGACCACACCGCGGCCCGGCTGGACCTGCTCACGCGGGCGGTACGCCAGTGAGCGCCGTGACCGCCCCGCCGCGGACGATCATCGAGGCGCGAGACGTCGTGAAGTCGTTCGGCCCGACCCCGGCGCTGCGCGGCGCCACGGTCGCGGTGGGCCAGGGCGAGATCCTCGCGGTCATGGGCCCGAGCGGCTCGGGCAAGTCGACGCTGCTGCACTGCCTGGCCGGCATCCTGACCCCCGACCAGGGCGAGGTCTGGTTCGGCGGCCAGCGCCTGGATACCCGTAGGGAGGCCGAGCGCAGCGACCTGCGCCGGGACCGGTTCGGGTTCGTGTTCCAGTCCGGCCAGCTCGTCCCCGAGCTGACCGCCGAGGAGAACATCGCGCTCCCGCTGCTCCTCGGCGGCACCCGGCGCGCCCCGGCGCTGGCCGAGGCGAGAAAGTGGTTCGGCAGGCTCGGCCTGGACGGGCTGGAACACCGCAGGTCCGGCGAGCTGTCCGGCGGCCAGGCGCAGCGCGTCGCGCTGGCCCGGGGCCTGGTCGGCGGGCCCGAGGTGCTGTTCGCCGACGAGCCCACCGGGTCGCTGGACTCGCTGGCCGGCGAGCTCGTGATGAACCTGCTGACCGCCGCCGTCCGTAAGCAGGGCGCTACGGTCATCCTGGTCACCCACGAGGCCAGGGTCGCCGCCTATGCCGACCGGGAGGTCATCGTCCGGGACGGCAAAGTCAGCTCCCTCACCGGGGTCACGCCGTGATCGGCCTGGGCCTGCGCCTGGCGGTCAGCGGCGGCCGGGAAGCCGTTGTCCGCCTGGTGATCCTGGCCGTCGCCGTCGGGCTCGGCGTCGGCCTGCTGCTGACCGCGCTATCCGCGATCAACGCGGTCAACGCGCAGAACGCCCGGCACGCTTGGCTGTGGACCGGAACCTCGATCGAGCCCGCCGGGCATGCGCCCGCCGGCACGGACCCGCTGTGGTGGAGCACCAGCGCGGACAACTTCGGCGGTCGGCTGGTGGTCCGGGTCGACGTGGCGGCCACCGGTCCGACCGCGCCGGTGCCGCCTGGCATCCCTCATGACCCGGCACCGGGCCAGTACTACGCCTCCCCGGCGCTGGCCAGCCTGCTGCGCAGCACCCCGGCCGACGAGCTAGCCGTCCGCTACCCCGGCCGGCTGGCCGGCCCGATCGGCGACGCCGCGCTGCCGTCGCCGGACTCGCTGTACATCATCATCGGGCACACCGCCGCGCAGATGGCCCGCACGCCGGATTCCATCGCGGTGACCACGATCGCGACCTCCCTGCCGGGCAGCCGTGAGGGCGAAAGGAACCCCAAGGGCCTGCACACCATCCCGCCCGACGACGGAATCGGGGCCAGCGGGATCGACCTCATCCTGGCGGTGGTGGTGCTGGCCCTGCTGACTCCGGTGCTGATCTTCATCGCCACCGCGACCAGGCTGTCGGCCGCGCGGCGCGAGCTGCGCTTCGCCGCGATGCGGCTGGTCGGCGCGCGGCCGCGGCAGGTCTCGGTGCTCGCGGCCGTGGAGTCCACGGTGGCCGCGGCGGCGGGCGTGGCCGCCGGCTTCGGCCTGTTCTTCGTGCTGCGGATCCCGCTCTCGGGTATCCCCTTCACCGGCAAGCCGTTCTTCCCCGCTGACCTGTCGCTCAGCCTGCCGGACATCCTCGTGGTCGCGATCGGCGTGCCCGCGGCGGCCGCCCTGGTGGCCCGGCTCGCGCTGCGGCGCGTGCACATCTCCCCGCTCGGCGTCACCCGCCGGGTGACCCCGAGGCCGCCGCGGGCGTGGCGGGCGCTTCCGCTGCTGGCGGGCCTGGCCTGGCTCGGCTTCTTCGTCGTGCACGGCCGCCCGGCGACCGTTCCCGGGCAGATCCAGGCGTTCGTACCCGGGTGCCTGGTGATCCTGATCGGCCTGGTCATCGCGGGGCCGTGGCTGACCATGGCCGGAGCACGGATCATGGCCCGGCGCACCAGCCGCCCGGGCGCGCTTATCGCCGCCCGCCGGCTGGCCGATGACCCCCGGGCCGGGTTCCGCGCGGTCAGCGGCCTGGTCCTGGCCCTGTTCATCACCACCGTGGCCGTCGCGGACATCACCACCCAGGACGCGAAGGACCTTCACCCGCGCGGCTGGGCCTCGGCCGCCAACGTTCTGGTGGACGACCTGGCCGGCCAGCCGCTGCCCACCCAGGGCCGTCGGACCACCCAACGTGGTCCGTTGCTGACCGCCCCGGGATCGGCGCGGACGCTGGCCCCGCTGCTGGCCCGGCTGAGCAGGATTCACGGCGTCGAGGGCGTGATCGCGGTTCGCGCGGGCGGCAGGCCGACCCTTCCCGTGGCGCTGCTCGGCGCGAGCACTCCTGGGATCCCCTCGGGATTTCAGCTGCAAGGCCCCGTTGCCGCCGGCGTGGTCTCGTGCTCCCAGCTGGCCCGTGCCCCTGGCCTCGGCCGCTGCCCCGCCGGGGCGGCAGCCGTGTCGTTCCCCGAGTTCCTGGACGCCGGCGCGCCCGGCAAGAGCCTCGAAACGATCACCTGGCCGGCCGAGGACGTCCCCGCCCGCCAGCTGGCCGGCCTGGGCCTGGACAGCATCGACATCCCGACGGACGGATCTCAATCGGCGATCGAGCAGGCCAGGACCGCACTGGAGAACGCGAACGCCTACCCCAGCCTCGGCACGCCGACGACCCTGGCTGAGCAGACGGCCGATCTCAAGACGACCAACAACGCCTACCAGCAGCTCGCGGACGTGGTGATCCTGGCCAGCCTGGCGATCGCGGGCTGCACGCTCGCCGCGAGTGTCGCGGCCGGCCTGGCCGACCGTAAGCGCCCGTTCAGCCTGCTGCGGCTCACCGGGGCGCGCCTAGGCCTGCTGCGCCGCGTGGTCGCGCTGGAAAGCGCGGTCCCGCTGCTGGCGGTCGCCGCGGTCTCGATCGGCGTGGGATTCGGCGCCTCCGCGATGTTCGTGAGCGTGCAGGAGCAACACCCGCTGGTCGCGCCGGGCGCCGCGTACTATCTCATCACCGCGGCCGGGATCGCGGCGTCCCTCGCTATCATCGCGGCCACGTTCCCGCTGCTGCGGCGCATCACCGGCCCCGAGGTTGCGAGAAACGAATGAGCTTGTTATCTGCGCAAATGCTCCGGGCAGGCAGCGTTATAGTGCTTTAGCGTGAGTTTCCCCAGCGAGTACGCCCACGAACAGGTACAGGCGTTGGGCACGCGCTCGGCGGTTATGACCTCGGTGGGCACGCCGCTGCGCCGCTCGGCGCGATCAGGCTGATACGGTACGGGCTGTCCGACCAGGACCAGATCCGGTCCATCGCTCCTGGCCTCCTGAACAGCCCCGTCAGCCAGCGCCAGCCACTCCCGTGGCCGGGTACCGGAGGACGCGGCCGGCGGCTGTTTCCTGGCTCTTACCCTGGCTCCGGGGATCTTGTCGCTCGCCCGGATGTTCATGTCATGAAGGATATCGGCGCACGTGATGCGGTCCCTGCCCTTCGATCTGGTGACGGGCTGCTCGCGCGGGGCCGGTGGAAGTTCCCGGGCCCGCATTGCGGGGCGGGCGCAACTACGGCAGCGTTAGCGTAGATTTGCTCGCGATCCCGGAGAGGTCATGGCGTCCAAGCCGCTTGAGCCCGGCGATCCGCTGCGCCTGGGCCGCTTCGAGCTTCTCGCGCGGCTGGGCCAGGGCGGCCAGGGCGTGGTCTATCTCGGCCGCGGCCCGGGCCCGGGGGAGGAGCGGGTCGCGGTCAAGGTGCTGCGCTCCAGCGTCGACGGCATGGAGTTGCAACGGCTCGGCCGCGAGCTCGACGCGATCCACCAGGTCCAGCCGTTCGTCACCGCCCGCGTGATCGAGGCGGCGGCCGAGGGCGACCGGCGTTACGTCGTCAGCGAGTTCATCGATGGCCCGTCGCTGCTCGAACGCGTGGAGGCCCGCGGGCCGCTGCCCGAGGGCGAGCTGCAGCGCCTCGCGGTCGGGACGGCCACCGCGCTGACCGCGATACACGGCGCGGGGGTCGTGCACCGTGACTTCAAGCCGGCCAACGTGCTGCTGGGCCCGGACGGGCCCCGGGTCGTGGACTTCGGCATCGCCCGGCTCGTCGACGCCGGGACGGTCACCACCGGCGTCATCGGAACCCCCAGCTTCATGGCCCCCGAGCAGCTGGCCGGCGCGCGGCCTGGCAGCGCGGTCGACATCTTCGCCTGGGCGGTGACCATGGTCTTCGCCGCCACGGGCCGGTCGCCTTTCGGCTCCGGCGCCGTGCAGGCCGTCATGTGGCGCATCATGAGCGACGAGCCCGACCTCGGCGGCGTGCCGCCGTCGCTGCTGCCGGTCGTCCGGCAGTGCCTGGACAAAGACCCGGGCCGGCGCCCCGTGGCCCGCGACCTCCTGCTCCGCCTCGTCGACCCGTCAGCGCAGGGCTCTGCGGTACCGAGTGCGAGCCCGCCGTATCCGGCGTATCCGGCCGCCATGGCGGACGCCACCGGCCCGGCCCCGGCGACGGTCGGGCCGACGTTTCCCTCAGACCTTCCGGCGGGGCCAACCGCGCCGCGCCGGATATCCGGACGGTCGCGTCGCGGTCCGATCCTGGCCATCGGCGCGGCGGCCGTCGTGGCCGCCCTGATCATCGGCGGCGTCCTGTTCCTGACCAGGCCATCCTCCCCGGGCCACCCCGCGGCCACGGGCAGCTCCGGTGCCGGTCACCCCACCAGTCCCGGTGCCCTCCACACCAGCACTCCGCCGCCCGCCACCCAGGTGGCGGTGCCCGCGATCCCGGCTGCGTTCGCCGGCACCTGGACCGGCACCGCGACGCTGGCGCCGCTCGGCGCCTCCAGCGGCACGATCAGCAACCCCATCACGTTCACGCTCGCGGCCGGCGGGCACACGGCGCGCGAGGTCAACCTGGACTGCGTCAACGTGCTGACGCTGACCAGGACGACGACCGCCGTGCTCACGTTCAGCGAGCCGCAGACCCCCCACTGCCAGGCGGGCGCCGTGACGTTCACCCGCAGGGGGCCGGGCCTGGCCTACCACTGGCTGGACATCGCCGGGCTCGCGCAGAACACGGCCATCCTGCACAAGAGCTGAACGGCGCCGTCACGGCGGATCGAACGCCGTGGTCGGCAGGTCAACCGCGGTGGCGCCGCCGTCGACCGTGACGGCGGCAAGGAGCACAAGGGCAGCGCAGGCGTGGCCGAGCAGGACGAGCAGGGCCTTGCCCCGCTCCTCGGCGGGCAGATCGTCGTTGACCAGGTAGTCGGATCGCTGAAGGTACTCAAAGCGTCGGCGGCGATCACGGCGCATGCTCCAAGTATGCGAGCTGCTCGACGCGGGTGTGCAGCTCGCGGACGTAGCCTTCGGCCTCGGGCTTCATCGGCACGCTGCGCAGGATCCTCGCCCCGTCGCGGTCCGGATCGACGCCGGGATGGCGGCGGGCGAGATCGCTGGCCGCCACGCGAAGGGTGCTGACGACGTACACAGGATGCGCGCCGTCCGTCATGCCCTCGGCCAGCATCATGGAAGCCGACCCGGCGGCTGGGTGCATATCGTGTGACCCGTGGGGATATGCCGCCCGGTGACCGTGCCTGTTGCGGGCCCCGCGGGCGTGGCGGACCGGCCTGCCGCCCAGCGGACTGGGCACGGTGACCGCTGGGCCCGGGGGTTCTGCGGCCACCCCGTCGTGATCAGCGCGCTGCTGACGGCGCTGGGCGCGGTGGTCTGGCTCACGGTCTTCCCCCGGGTCGGGACCGACCTGTCGGCGGCCATGGCCCGGGCCGGCTGGGCGAGCCGCTATCCGGGGGCGGCGTACCTGTTCAGCTGGTACGGCGGCTTTCACCCGGCGGGCTACTCGCTGCTCG
>DASYXX010000967.1:0-2269 GCA_035934395.1 Streptosporangiaceae bacterium | reverse complement strand
ACGGTCTTCGCCCTGGCCGCCGCGCTGCTCTACGGCAGCGCTGACTTCCTGGGCGGCGCGGCGACCCGGCGCGCGCATGTGCTCTCGGTGCTGACGGTGTCCGCCACGGCCGGGGTGGCGGTCGCCGGAGCGGCCGCGCTGCTGGCCGGGAGCCCGCCGCGGGCGGCGGGCATCGGCTGGGGGATCTGCGCCGGCGCGGCGGGCGGCGTGGGCTTCATGTTCTTCTACGCCGGGCTCGCGGCCGGGCCGATGAGCGTGGTCGCGCCGCTGTCCGCGCTCGTCGCCACCGTGCTGCCGGTGGCGGTGGCGCTGGCCGAGGGGGAACGGCCGGGTCCGCGCGTCTATGCGGGCGCGCTGATCTGCGTGGTCGCGATCATCAGCGTCAGCTCAGGCGGCGGCCGGCCCGTGCGGGGCGCGCCCGATCCCGGAACGGGCGCCCAGCCGGGCCCGCCCGCCGCGACGCGGGCTCCGGGCGCGGGCCTGCGGGCAGCCCGCGGCATCGGGTACGGGATCGCCGCGGGCGCTGCGTTCGGAATGTTCTTCTTGTTCATCCGGAACGGAGGCGAGTCGGGCGCGTTCTGGCCCGTGGCCGTGGCGCGCATCGCCGGGACCCTGATCGTCGTCATCGCCGCGGCCGGAACCCGGACCGGCCCGGTGCGCTGGCAGCCGGATGCCCGGCTGTTCGTGACCGCGCTCGGCGCGGGAGTGCTCGACGCCGGCGCCAACGTCTTTTACGTGCTCGCCACGCGGGCCGGGCTGTTCGGCCTCGCGATCGTGCTGACGTCGCTCTATCCCGGGGTGACCGTGCTGCTGGCGCGCGTGGTGCTCGGCGAGCGGACGCGGTGGGCGCAGCGCGCCGGGCTGGCCCTGGCCGCCGCGGGTGTCGTGCTGGTCACCGTGTGAGTCATGCCGCGGCCCACGGCGAGTCAGGGCAGGCTCCTGCAGCCTGACGTCGTAAGAGAGGACAGCCCGGCCGCAGGAACCCCGGGGAAGGGGGACAGACCGGCGAGACCTCAGTCGTCGGCCGAGTCCGTGTCGCTCTGGCTCGCCTGGTCGTCGGTTCCGAAGAGCATCCCACAGATTTCTAGGTAAAGCTGCTCTGGGTAGGGAATATGGTCAATGTTCCGCAGCGCCTGATCCTGGCCCGCGGACTCGACGATGAACTCGCCGAAACCGAGGAGGCGGCCGGCGAAGGTGCGCTGGAAGCTCATGTCGGTCACCTTGGTGAGCGGCATCATTGCGACTTTCCTAGTCAGCACGCCCGAAGCCAGCAGGAGTCGGTGGGTGGTAACCACGAAGAACGCGACGCCCCAGTTGATGGCCTTCCAGACCATGCGTCCGAACAGGACCAGCCACCCGATCCAGACGGCGTAGACCAGCACGTGGTTGCCGTGCAGGACCGTCGCGGTCAGCACGCCCGCGGCCAGCAGCCCGGCCAGAGCCTGGACGCTCGGGCCGATCAGGACGGCCGGATGCCGACGCACGGTGATGACCTGTTGCTCGTTCGGCAGGAGGTACCTATTGACCGCGGCTGGGCCCGTCGGGCCGCGAGTTGGCAGTCTCATCGGGTCACAGGTTGTTGACGAATTTCGCCAGCGAGGTGCCGGCGTTGTGGAGCCCGTTGTAGGCGTTATGAATTATGTGTGCGGCGCTGGTGGGCTGGGTGGCAAGGTAGAACACGACGAAGATGACGATCGCCCACGTTATGACCTTCTTCAGCATCCTGATCACCTCCCAGCGCACTCAGTGCAGGCGATGCGCAAGAGCAACCGATATGACCGTTGTTCCCAGCATAGCCCAGGGCAATCAGTCGGCCAATGAATGATCAACCCCAGCGGCCAGCAACCCAACGATACCCTAGTTGATCAGCGCTGGTCCGGGGGCGTCCCGCGCCGATGCCGCGCCAACTTCCGCGCCGCCGCGCTCCGGGGAGTTCGGCCGGCCTGGCCGCGCTCGGCCTCGAGGGCGGACCCGTCGGTCGTGATCGCCCGGCCGGAGGCCGGGCCAGCCGGGCCAGCCGCGACGGCCGGCTTCGGCCGTGACCGGGGGAAGGAGGGGAGACGGGCGGAGGCTCGCTGGCGGGGGCCCCCGGGCATGACAGCGCAAGGTCACGGCCAGGCATCGCGGACGGCGATCAAGCAGCGCGGCCGGCCGGAATCTGACACCATTCCCTCCTGGATGCCGCGCCGTTGGGGTGACGATGACCGAAGTAACCAGCGCCGATTTCTCCGTCGTCGTCTTCAGGGAAGACGATGCCTGGGAGGTCGAA
>DASYXX010000966.1:0-12002 GCA_035934395.1 Streptosporangiaceae bacterium | reverse complement strand
GGCGCCTACCGGGTGGCCAAGCGCGCCGTCCGCGGCATGATCCGGCTGAGGCGGGGACGGATCATCTTCATCTCCTCGGTCGTCGGCCTGCTCGGCTCGGGCGGGCAGGTCAACTACGCGGCGTCCAAGGCGGGACTGGTCGGGCTGGCCCGGTCGCTGGCCCGGGAGCTCGGCAGCAGGTCGATCACCGTCAACGTGGTCGCGCCGGGCTTCGTCGACACCGACATGACCGCCGCGCTGCCGCAGGAGCGGAAGGCCGCGATCCTGGCCGGGGTACCGCTCGGCCGCCTGGCCAGCGCTGACGAGGTCGCCGCGGCGGTCGCGTTCGTGGCCTCAGCGGACGCGGGGTACATCACCGGGGCCGTCATCCCGGTGGACGGCGGCCTGGGCATGGGTCACTGACACGCGACAGCCGGCAGCGTCGAGAGGCAAGGCGATGGGAATCCTGAACGGCAAGCGGCTCCTGGTCACGGGGGTGCTCACGGACGCGTCGATCGCCTTCCACGTGGCACGCATCGCGCAGCAGGAGGGCGCGACCGTGGTGCTCACCGGGTTCGGGCGGCTGACCCTGGTCGAGCGGATCGCCCGGCGGCTGCCCGACCCGCCGCCGGTCCTGGAGCTGGACGTGACCGACACCGACCAGCTCGACTCGCTGGCGCTACGCGTCTCCGAGCACGTGGACGGCCTGGACGGGGTGGTGCACAGCATCGGCAACGCGCCTGAGTCCGCGCTGGGCGGCAACTTCCTGCATACCCCGTGGGAGGACGTGGCCAGCGCGGTACAGATCTCCACCTACTCGCTGAAGGCCCTGGCCGTGGCGGCCCTGCCGCTGATGAGCGGGGGCGGCGCGATCGTGGGGCTGGACTTCGACGCCAGCCGGGCCTGGCCGGGCTACGACTGGATGGGCGTGGCCAAGGCCGGGCTGGAGTCGTGCGCGCGCTACCTGGCCCGCGACCTCGGACCCCGCGGGATCCGGGTGAACCTGGTCGCGGCGGGGCCGCTCAAGACCATCGCCGCCAGGAGCATCCCCGGGTTCGACGGGCTCGCCGAACCGTGGGCCGAGCGGGCGCCGCTCGGCTGGGACCTCTCCGACCCCGAGCCCGCCGCGCGCGCCTGCGTGGCGCTGCTGTCCGACTGGTTCCCGGCCACCACGGGCGAGATCGTGCACGTGGACGGCGGCGCGCACGCGATCGGCGGCTGACCCGGCCGGCGCCTCGCCAGCGGTCCCGATGATCTTGCGGGCCGAAGCGAGGCGGAGTCTTTCACGCTCGCGCCGTCGCTTGCATCACATTTTCTGCATGTCCGGACCGCGCAGAGTTCCCTGTTCGTGCCCGCATGCTCCGTTCGGCTGTGTCTGTTCTGTCCCGTAATAGACCTGTAAGGACGGCGTAACCGCCGGGTTATCAACCGGGCGGACAACCACTGACCTGGGACGATATCGATAAGAAGTTGTGACATTTCCTGCTGGAAACTGCGTCATCGATGAAACTACGCTCCGAGTGAACCGTTGCCGGGACAAAGTGTCGCTGGCGCGCGGCCATGCCGGGGCGCGGGTCCGCGCCGGGTGGGCTGGTAGGAGAGGCGGCGAGCGGTGACAGATCAGCGTCACGCGACGTCGGCCGTGGTGGCCCGCGACGGTGCCCACCCCCGGGGGCGACCCCCGGGGCCCCGCGGCGGGCCCGGTCGACCCGTGACCACGGTCGGCCTGTGCGCGCACGGGTTAACCCGATCGCCCCAGCATGAACCGGCACGGCACACCGCGCGCGCCCGCGCGCCACGACAAAGGAGCAAAGATGCATCTTGGGAGACGTAAGCTGCGCCTCGGGGCAGCGGCCGCGGTGGCCGCGGCCGCGTTGGTAGCCGCCGCGTGCAGTTCCAGCGGCAGCAGTTCCAGTTCCACGCCCACGACGGGCAAGCTCACCGGCGGCACGGCGAGCATCGCGCTGCCAGCGGGCGTCACCTATAACTGGATCTTCCCGTTCTACGCGATCACCAACGCCAGCGTCTATAACGGCCAGCAGTTCCAGTGGCTGATGTACCGGCCCCTGTACATGTTCGGCGCCAACGACCCCACCAACGTGACCATCAACTACCCGCTGTCGCCGGCCAATGCTCCCGTATATACCAACGGCGGCAAGACCGTAGCGGTCACCATGAAGGGCTGGAAGTGGTCCGACGGCTCGACCGTCGACGCCAAGTCCGTGATCTTCTACCTGAACATGACGGAAGCGGAGAAGGCCAACTGGTATGCCTACACCGCGGGCCTGCTGCCGGACAACATCGTGTCGTACACGGCCACCTCGCCCGACACGGTGACCTTCCAGCTGAACAAGCCCTACTCCAGTCTCTGGTACACCTACAACCAGCTGGCCGAGCTCACCCCGATGCCGGCGGCCTGGGACGTGACCAAGCTCGGCGCGGCGGCGGGCAGCGGCGGCTGCATCGCCGACACCGCCGCCGACCACTGGGCCAAGTGCAAGGCGGTCTATACGTTCCTGACCGCCCAGTCGAAGATCGCCTCGACATACGCGACCAGCCCGCTGTGGTCGGTGGTGGACGGGCCGTGGAAGCTGTCCACCTTCAACACCAACGGCAACGTGACCATGGTGGCGAACAAGGCCTACTCCGGCAGCCCCAAGCCGACGCTGGCGGGGCTCAAGTTCGTGCCGTTCACCGATGACGCGACCGAGTACACGGCGCTGAAGACCGGGTCGGTCGACGTGGGCAACATCCCGGTGGCTGACCTGCCGCAGAAGCCGGCCAGCTCGCCGGTGCCGGCCACCAACCCGCTGGGCAGCGGCTACTACCTGACGCCGTTCCTGAACTACGGCATCCAGTACGCCCAGCCCAACTTCAACAACCCGCAGGTGGGCTTCCTGGTCCGCCAGCTCTACATCCGGCAGGCCCTGCAGTACGCCGTCGACCAGGCCGGCATCGCCAAGGCGATCTGGCGCGGGTACGCCTCCCCGACCTCGGGCGCGATCCCGACGGTGCCGCCCAACCAGTTCACCCCGGCCGTCCAGAACGAGAACGGCGGCCTGGGCCCGTACCCGTTCAGCCTGGCCAAGGCCAAGGCGCTGCTGACCAGCCACGGCTGGTCGCAGGTCGGCGGCGTGATGACCTGCCAGGACCCGGCCAAGTGCGGGACCGGGATCACCAAGGGCCAGCAGCTGAAGCTGACGTACGAGTACTCGACGGGCGTGGCCGCCGCCACGGCGACCTGGCAGGCCATCAAGTCCGACGCCTCGCAGATCGGCATCGACATCAACCTGGTCGGGAAGACGTTCAACACGATCATCGGCGAGAGCGCGCCGTGCGCGCCGATGGGCCCGAAGTGCGCGGTGCAGGTGTTCGCCTTCGGCGGCTGGGCCTACGACGGCCCGGGCTTCGAGCCGACCGGCGAGCCGCTGTTCGCGACCGGCGCCGGGTCGAACTCGGGCAACTACTCCGACCCGACGATGGACAAGCTGATCCTCGACACGCACACCAGCGGCAGCCTGGCGGTGTTCGACCAGTACGCCACGTACGCGGCACAGCAGCTGCCGTTCATCTACGTGCCGAACCCGAACCCCTACGAGATCATCGCGGCCAAGAACACCCTGCACAGCGTTAACTTCAACGCGATGTTCGTCATCCTCCCCGAGTACTGGTACTTCACCAAGTAGCTCGCGGAGCGGGCCGGCCGCTGTCCCCGCCCGGGGACAGCGGCCGGCCTACGAGCATCAGAACGGCAGTATCTAGCCACTGCGGACCAGGAGATCTAGCATGAGGATGCACCCGGCTGCCAGCGCCGTCGGCCCGGGGCGAGGGGCGGTGGCTCGATGATCGGGTTCCTGGTCCGGCGCTCCCTGCAGTCGCTCGTCGTCTTGTTCTTCGTGACTGTGATCACGCTGGCGCTGGTTCACGTGTTCCCTGGCGGACCCATCCGGGGGCTGCTCGGGCCGCGAGCCACCAGCGACCAGATCGCCTACTACAACCGCCTGTACGGCTTCGACCGGCCGTTCTACGTGCAATACGTGAAGTGGGTCGGCCAGCTGGTGCACGGCAACCTGGGCTTTTCCACCAAGCTGAACCAGTCGGTGTCCAGCCTGATCGCCCAGGATCTGCCGAAGACCATCGTGCTGGTCGCGCTGGGCACGATCGTCTCGCTCGTCTTCGGCGTGCCGATGGGCATGTATCAGGCGGTGAAAAGGTACACCGTCGGCGACTACGTCCTGACCGGAGTCTCGTTTCTCGGATACGCGACACCCACGTTCTTCGTCGGCCTGCTGCTCGTGGAATGGTTCGCCGTCGACACGCACTTCTTCCCGCCGTTCGCCCCGCAGGGCAGCTCAGTCGGAGCGATCCTGTCCCAGCCGCGGGCGCTGGTGCTGCCGGTGCTGGCGTACTCGTTCGTGCTGTATGCGCTGTGGAGCCGGTACATGCGTTCCTCGGTGATGGACAATCTGGTCCAGGACTACGTCCGCACGGCCAGGGCCAAGGGCGCGAGCGACCGCCGGGTGCTGTGGGGTCACATCTTCCGCAACTCGCTGATCTCGATCGTCACCCTGCTCGGGCTGTCGCTGCCGACCCTTGTGGCCGGGGCGATCTTCATTGAGGTGGTGTTCAACTACCCCGGCATGGGGCTGGCGTTCTACAACGCCGCGCTGGCGGATGACATCCAGGTGCTGCTCGGGTTCACGGTGCTGGCCACGGTGGCGACGATTATCGGCAACTTGCTCGCCGACATCGGCTACGCAATGCTCGACCCGAGAGTGAGGTACAGCTGATGACCATGCCCCCGCCGCTAGGCTCATCGCTGCCCGCCGACATCGGCATTCCCCCGGACCTGGCGGAGCCGGACGCGGCCACGACGCTGACGGCCGTCGAGGCCGAGGAACTCGGCCTCGCACCCGCGGTGAAGCCGCGCGGTCTGCTGCGCCGCGGCTGGGAGGTCTTCGCCGAGAACAAGCTCGCGCTCGCGAGCCTGGGCCTCCTGGTGTTCATCGTGCTGTTCTGCTTTGCCGGCCCGCTCTTCTACCACACCGACCAGGTGCACACCAACCTCAGCCAGGTCCTCTGCCCGCCCTCGGGGAGCCATCCCCTCGGCTGCGACAACGTGGGCTATGACCAGCTCGGCCGGCTGATGATCGGCGGCCAGACCTCGCTGGAGGTCGGGGTGGCGGCCGCGATCGTGGCGGTGCTGTTCGGCACGCTGTACGGGGCCGTCTCGGGGTTCATCGGAGGCGTGGTCGACTCATTCCTGATGCGCGTGGTCGACGCGGGCCTGTCGATCCCGTACATCACGCTGGTCATCATCCTGTCGGTCGCCTTCCATCCGAACCGGCTCACCATGATCTTCGTCATCGCCGTGTTCTACTGGCTGGCCGTGTCCCGGCTGATCCGTGGCGAGGCCCTGACCCTGCGCACCAGGGAGTACGTGCAGGCGGTGAAGGTCATCGGCGGCCGCAGCCGCCGCGCCGTAATCCGCCATATCCTGCCGAACGCGATCGGCACGATCATCGTCCAGGCCACGTTCGCGGTCGCCGACTCGATCATCATCCTGGCCAGCCTCGGCTTCCTCGGCCTGGGCGTCCAGGCGCCCGCCACCGACTGGGGCTCGATGCTGTCGGGCGGCCTCAACTACCTGCAGAGCAGCCAGAGCTACTGGTGGCTGATCTACCCGGCGGGCATCGCGATCATCCTGACCTGTATCTCGGTCAACTTCATCGGCGACGCGCTCCGCGACGCGTTCGAGACCCGGCTGCAGCGCAGGTAGGAGGGGGACTTAGTGGCGCCGCTACTGGAGATCGAGGACCTGCACACCCACATCCGGCTGCGATCGGGCGTGGTCCATGCGGTCGACGGGGTGACCCTGCACGTCGATGAGGGAGAGACGCTCGGCATCGTGGGCGAGTCCGGCTGCGGCAAGACGATGACCGCCCTGTCGATCATGAACCTGCTGCCGGTCGGCGGGCACATCGTGGGCGGTGCCATCCGGCTCGACGGGACGACGATCAGCGAGCTGGACCACGAGGCGATGCGGCGGATCCGCGGCAACGATATCGGGATGGTCTTCCAGGACCCGCTGACCTCGCTGAACCCCACGATGACCGTGGGCAAGCAGATCGCCGAGGCGGTGCTGCTGCACCGGCCGGTGACCAAGGAGCAGGCCTACGACCGAGCGGCCGAGGTGCTGGACCTGGTCGGGATGCCGCGGCCCAAGGAACGCCTGGGGGAGTACCCGCACCAGTTCTCCGGCGGCATGCGGCAGCGCGTGATGATCGCCATGGCGCTCGCCTGCGAGCCCAAGCTGCTGATCGCCGACGAGCCGACCACGGCGCTGGACGTGACGATCCAGAAGCAGATCCTGGAGCTGATCGACGACCTGCGGCGGCGGCTGCGGATGTCGGTGATCCTGGTCACTCACGACCTGGGCGTGATCGCCGGCCGGGCGGACCGGGTAGCCGTGATGTACGCGGGCAAGATCGTGGAGACCACCGGCACCGAGATCCTCTTCGTCAACCCCCGCCACCCCTACACCGAGGCGCTGTTCGAGGCGCTGCCGGAGAAGGCCGCGGAGACCACGGAGACGCTGTACTCGATCCCCGGCGCCCCGCCGGACCTGGTGCACCCGCCGGAGGGCTGCCGGTTCGCGCCGCGCTGCCGGTACGCGGCCGACCGGTGCCGGGCAGAGGAGCCGCCGCTGGCCGGCGAGTCCTTCGGTCATGACTTCGCCTGCTTCTTCCCGGTCGGCGAGGAGGAGCGGACCGGGATGCGTCGCAGCGTGGTGACCGACCGGCTCCCCGAGCCCTCCGCCGACGGAAGTGCCGGCGGTGAGGTGCAGCTCGCCACCGAGCATCTGGTCAAGGACTTCCCGGTGACCAGCGGGGCGCTGCTGCAGCGGAGGATCGGCGCGGTCAGCGCGGTCGCCGACGTGAGCTTCGAGATCCGCCGCGGCGAGACCTTCGGCCTGGTCGGCGAGTCCGGCTGCGGCAAGACCACGATCGGCAGGCTGATCGTGGGGCTGGAGAAGCCGACCTCCGGGGCGATCAGGTTCGGCGATGCCGACCTGACGCGCAGCCGCGGCCGGGAGTACCGGCGGCAGCGCCGGCACATCCAGTACATGTTCCAGGACTCCTACGCGTCGCTGGACCCGAGGATGCGTGCGGGCGCGATCCTGCAGGAGCCGCTCGTGGTCCAGGGCGTCCGCTCGCGCAGCGAGCGGCAGCGGCGGGTGGCCGAGATGCTGGACCACGTCGGGCTGCCGCCGGGGGCGATCGAGCGCTACCCGCACGAGTTCTCCGGCGGCCAGCGCCAGCGGCTCGGCTTCGCCCGGGCGCTCATGCTGTCGCCGGACCTGATCGTGGCCGACGAGCCGGTCTCCGCCCTGGACGTGTCGATCCAGGCCCAGATCCTGAACATGATGCGCGACCTGCAGCGCGAGCTCGGCCTCACCTACCTGTTCATCTCCCACGACCTGGCGGTGGTGCGCTACGTGTCCACCCAGATCGGGGTCATGTACCTGGGCAAGCTGGTCGAGATCGGGCCCGCGGACCAGGTGTACCTGCGGCCGGCCCACCCGTACACCAAGGGCCTGCTCGACTCCGCGCCGGTCGCCGACCCGGAGGCCGAGCGGGCCAAGGTCAGGGCCGGCGTCACGGGCGAGCTGCCGAGCGCGATCCATCCGCCGTCGGGCTGCCGGTTCCGCACCCGCTGCCCGCTGGCCGAGGAGATCTGCGCCGAGGTCGAGCCGCCGATGCGCGCGTTCCCCGGCTCCGGGCACCTGGCCGCGTGCCACTTCCCGCTGCAGCCGGTGCTGGCCGACAGCGCCGCGACGGCCGCTGAGGCCTCGTAGCCGTGCCTGCTCAAGCGGCGCGAACGGGTAACGCTTGTGCCAGGCTGGGGCGGGCCTGATACTTCTGGATATGCGGGCATCCCGTGGCCGGCCCGCGTACCCCTCGCCCGAGGTGCGCGTGTGCGATGCCGATCGCGACCGGGTCATCGATGAGCTGCGGGAACTGTTCGCCGACGGGTCGCTGGCGCACGAGAGCTTCATGTTCCGGGTCGACGCCGCGCTGCGCGCCCGCTGGCACGGCGAGCTCGCCCAGCTCCTTCGCGACCTGCCGGGTCCCCGCGTGTCCCCGGTACGGGCGGTTCTCGGCCGCCTGGCCCAGGCCAGGCGTGATGCGCTGCGCCGGGTCAGCGTTTACCTGCAGGCGCCCCCGCCGCCCGCGCTCATGCTTCCGCCCGGCCCGGGCAGCTTCACCATCGGCCGCGACGCAACCTGCGACCTGGTCCTCCCCGACATGACCGTGTCCCGCACGCACGCTGGCCTGCGCCTGGAGGCCGACGGCTGGCTGCTGAGCGACGCCGGGTCCACGAACGGCACCCGGCTCAACGGATGGCGCGTCACCGGCCCGGTCCCGGTCCGGTCCGGAGACCAGGTCACGTTCGGCGCGATGACCCTCGTGATCATCGAGCGCGGCCCGCGTGCTCAGCCCGCCGGGGTCGCGATCACCCCGTAGAGTCGGGGAGTGACCCTGGTCCTCCTGGTACGTCATGGCCTGACGGCCACCACTGGCAGCGTCCTGACCGGCTGGACGCCCGGCATCCCGCTGGATGACCGCGGCCGCGAGCAGGCCCGGGCTCTCGCGGCCCGGCTCGCCCCGCTGCCGCTGGACGCGATCATCACGAGCCCGCTCCAGCGGTGCCGGGAGACGGCAGAGGCGATCGCCGCGACCGGTGAGGGACGCCCGCCGGGCGTGCAGGAGGACGAGCGGGTCGGCGAGTGCCATTACGGGGACTGGACCGGCCAGCCGCTGAAGCGGCTGGCAAGGGAGCCGCTCTGGCGGGTGGTCCAGGCGCACCCGGGTGCCGCGCGGTTCCCCGGCACCGACGGCGAGTCCATCATGGATATGCAGCACCGCGCGGTCAGCGCGGTCCGGGAGTGGAACGAGCGGCTCGGCCCGGGCGCGGTGTACCTGATCTGCTCGCATGGCGACGTGATCAAGTCCGTCATCGCCGACAGCCTTGGCATGCACATCGACATGCTGCAGCGCATCCAGGTCGACCCGTGCTCCCTCACGGCGATCCGGTACACGCCGCTGCGCCCGTTTCTGCTGCGGATGAATGACACCGGCGGCGGAGTTGACAACCTCAGGAAGCCCAAGCCGGAGCGGTCGAAGGCGGCGGCACGCCGCGAGACCGATGCCGCGGTGGGCGGCGGGGCGGGCGCCCTGGGCAGGGCGGCAGGGGTCGGGTAGGGCGGCAGGGGTCGGGTAGGGCGGCAGGGTAGGGCAGGGCGGCAGGGTAGGGCAGGGCGGGAGAATAGAGTCATGGCGGTGTTTACATATGACCCCCCGGAGCGGTTCGTCGCCGGGACGGTCGGCCAGCCCGGGCAACGCACGTTCTATCTGCAGGCCAGCGGCCACGGCAGGGTCACCAGCGTGGCCCTGGAGAAGGTTCAGGTGAGCCGCCTGGCCGAGCGGCTTGACGAGCTGCTGGACGATGAGCTCCGCAGCAGCGGCGGGAAGTCGTCGGTGCCGGCCGCCGCCCCGGCCAGTCTGGCCGACGACGGGCCGCTCGACCTGCCGCTGCTCGAGGAATTCCGGGTGGGCGTGATCGCCCTGGCGTGGGACGCTGAGCAGGAGCGCGTCGTCATCGAGGCGCAGGAGGAATCGGAGACGCCGGTCGAGTACCTGTCGGACGACGTGCCCGAGGATGGACCCGGGGTGTTGCGGGTGCGGATCACGGCCGCGGTGGCGCGGGCGTTCTCACAGCGGGCGCTGCAGCTGGTCAGCCAGGGCCGGCCGCCCTGCCCGCTGTGCGGGCTGCCCCTCGATGCCTCCGGGCATGTCTGCCCGCGGCAGAACGGCCACCGGGTCATCAATGCCTGAGCGTGCCCAGGATCGGGCGCGGAGCCGCCGGCAGCGGCGTGCCGTCCCCGCTCCGGCAGCGGAGGTCAGCTGCTCCGACCCGGCTGTGCCGGCCGGCGCGGCCGTCCCACCGCGCCCGGCTGACGCGGATGGGCAGTCCAGCCCGGACACCGGGGTTCCGGCCACGACGGCGCCGGCCACCACAGGCGTCCAGCGGGACGCTGGCGCGCTGAGCCTGCTGACCGGGGGCACCCTGGAGGTGGAGGGCAGGCTCGTCGTGGCGTCGAACGCGACGCTGTACTGCACGGTGCGCGACGGGGACCGCGAGGCCCACTGCGTCTACAAGCCGGTGGCCGGCGAGCGCCCGCTCTGGGACTTCCCGGCCGGCAGCCTGGCCGGCCGGGAGGTGGCCGCGTACCAGGTGTCCGTGGCGGCGGGCTGGCATCTGGTTCCACCCACCGTCTACCGTGACGGCCCGTTCGGGCCCGGCATGTGCCAGCTGTGGATCGAGTCGGACGAGACGGTGGACGTCATCGCGCTGGCCCGCAGCCACGACAACGCTGCCCTGCGCTGCATGGCCGTCTTCGACGCGGTCGTGAACAACGCCGACCGCAAGATCGGCCATCTGCTGCCGGACCGGGACGGCAACCTGTTCGGCTGCGACCATGGTGTCTGCTTCAGCGAGGACTACAAGCTGCGGACCGTGCTCTGGCAGTGGCGCGGCCGCAAGCTCCCGATGACCGCGGTCGAGGCGCTGCGCCGGCTGCAGCGGGCGCTTACGGACGGCGACCTCGGTGCCGAGCTGGGCAAATGGCTGTCGCCCGGCGAGGTCGAGGCCACCAGGCAGCGCGTCGACCTGCTGCTGGAGCACCGGGTGCACCCGTTCCCCCCGGACGACTGGCCCGCAGTCCCCTGGCCGCCGGTGTAGGTCTGCCGGGCCCGGGGTTAGCCCCGGGTCGGTCAGCTCCGGCCGCCGTGGTCGCCACGGCGGCGCAGGTAGCGCTCGAACTCACGGGCGATTGCGTCCCCGCTCGCCTGCGGGTCGTCGGTCGCGTCCCGCTGCTCCTCGAGCGTCCGTACGTACTCCGCGACCTCGGTGTCCTGGTCGGCCAGCTCATCCACCCCGCGTTCCCACGCCCGGGCGTCGTCGGGCAGGTCGGCGAGCGGCAGCGTCACGTCCAGGATGTCCTCGACGCGGTGCAGCAGCGCCAGCGTGGCCTTGGGGCTGGGCGGCTGGGCCACGTAGTGCGGCACGGCGGCCCACAGGGACACGGAGGCGACGTCGGCGGCCACGCACGCATGCTGCAGCACGCCGACGATGCCAGTGGGCCCCTTGTAGTCGACGGGGTCCACGTTGAGCCGCGCGGAGAGCTTGGCATCGGATACCGCGGCGGTCACCGGCACCGGGCGGGTATGGGGCGCGTCGGCGAGCAGGGCACCGAGCAAGATCACCAGCTCGGTCCCCATCTCGGTGAACGCGGCCACGAACTGGTCGCTGAACGCGCGCCAGCGCATGTTGGGCTCGATGCCATGCAGGAGGATCAGGTCCCGGCCGATGCCCTCGGGCCGGGCCAGCGACATCCGGCTGGTCGGCCACACCAGCCGGTCGGTGTGCCCGTCGGATACCTCCATGACCGGGCGGGTCACCTGGAAGTCGTAGAAGTCCTCGGGATCGATGGCGCCGACCGGGGTGGACTGCCACGCGCCCGCGAGATGATTGATGACCCCGCTGGCGGCCTCGCCGGCATCGTTCCAGCCCTCGAAAGCGGCGATGACTGCGGGCGAGGTGAGCTTCCCGATGCCGTCGAGTTCGATCCCCGACCACCTCCTCCGGTTGCCTGGCTCCAGGTTACGTGCACGACCATGATCCCTGTGCTAGCCCGGGGGGTAACCTCGGACCCCCGGGGCAGCACCGCCTCGGCATTTACAATTGGCGGACCATGAGCTTCGACATCCAGCCTTCCGGCCAGGACGCTGCCGACCACGAGACAGGCGCGGCCCGGCTCAGGTCGGCGCTGAGAGCCGCGATCGCTGAGCGGGTGCTCGTCGCCGACGGCGCGATGGGCTCCATGCTTCAGGGGTGCCCGACCACGCTCGACGACTTCGACGGGTATGAGGGCTGCAACGAGATCCTGAACGTCACCC
>DASYXX010000955.1:0-6287 GCA_035934395.1 Streptosporangiaceae bacterium | reverse complement strand
CCAGGCCTTGGCGACGAAGTACCCGATCTCGGTCTCCACCCGGACCAGGTCCCCGGTCCGCCGGATCCGCAGCCGAGCGGCGTCGGCCGGGTTGATCCACACCGGGTTGGTGTGCGACAGCTCGTCGAGCCACTTGCTGTTGGCCGAGCGGGTGTGGATCTGGGTGGGCAGCCGGAACGTGGACAGCAGCACAAGCTGGCCCGGCTCCAGGCGGGCCGGGTGGACGTGGCTGCGGATGTAGCCGGGCAGCGCGTGCTCCGGCCAGCCCCACCCGGCCAGCGTGGAGGACCAGAACTCCAGCAGCCCGGACGGGGTGGGGAAGCCCCGGCGCACCACGCCGTCGACGACCACCCCGGCCGGCCGGCGGCCCTGGCCGTCCGGGTCAGGCGCGCCCGTCGGCACGATGTTCGGCCCGCCGGGCGGCGCGCTGGCGTAGACGCGCCCGCCGGGCGTGACCGCCGGGTCGGTCAGCTCGGCGTCCGGGACTTCCTGCTCGTGCACGGCGCCCTGGCCCCGCGTGATCTCGAACGCGCCGTAGCGGCGCATCCACCCCAGCGGGGACAGGCCCTCGGCGGCGGCCCTTTCCGGCAGCCCGGGAACCGAGTTCGCGAACATCCAGCCGTAGTACTCGTCGACGGTGAGCCTGGTGCCCGGCCGCTCGAGCGACTCGTGGTAGCGCCGGATGCCGAGCGAGCCGTCCGGGTCGATCCGCCAGGACAGCTCGATCCAGAACTCGTTCTCCTCCCACACCTCGCCGGGGTTCACCTGCCGGGTGTCGGTGATCTTCTCGCCGCGGCGCTCGCGGGCCGCGCGCAGCACCGGCTGCCGGAACCCGAGCCACTGGCCGTCGTACTGCTCGTAGGAGTGCGTGTCGTGCCGTTCCGAGGCGTGCCCCATCGGCAGCACGTAGTCGGCGAAGTAGGCGGACTCGCTCCACGTCGGGGTCAGCGCGACGAAGCAGCCGACCTTCTGCTCGTCGGTGAGGACCTCCATCCAGGACAGCCCGTCGGGGTTGGTCCAGACCGGGTTGTAGACCCGGATGAAGTAGGTGTCGAGCCTGCCGCGGCCGTCGGCGAGGAAGTGCGGCAGCAGAAAGCTCATCTCGTTCTGGGCCAGCGGGTACTCCTCCGGCCAGGACAGGTCCTGCCACACGCCGGGGTGCGGCGGCACGTGGATGGGGCGGGGCACGAACTTGTTCCAGGCGTTGGGGAACGTGCCGCCCTCGGTGGCGACCGCGCCGAGCAGCGCGGAGATCAGGAACAGCGTCCGCGACACCTGCCAGCCGCCCAGGTTGCCCGCGGCCGCCGACCGCCAGGAGTGGCAGGAGAACCGGGTGCCCGCGCCGGCCACGACGTCGGCGACCTCGGCGATCACCGCGGCGTCGATGCCGGACTCGGCGGCGGCGAACTCGAACGTGAACTCCGCGTACAGCCCGGCAAGGATCTCCTGGAACGTCTCGAAGGCGACCGGCCGGCCCGGGTGGCACGCGGCCAGGTACTCCTTCCAGTTCCACCACCTCCGGACAAAATCCTCGTTGTAACGCCGCGTCTGGATCAGGTGGTTGGCCACGGCCAGGTTGATCGCGGCCTCGCTCCCCGGCTGCGGCGACAGCCAGTAGTCCGCGTGCGTCGCGGTGTTCGAAAGCCGGGTGTCCAGGACGATCACCTTGGCCCCCCTGGCCCGTGCCTCGGTGATCCGCTGCGCGTGCGGGTTGAAGTAGTGCCCGGCCTCCAGGTGCGAGCTGATCAGGTAGATGACGCTCGCGTTGGCGTGATCCGGGCTGGGCCGGTCGATGCCCATCCAGAACTGGAACCCGGTCCGCCCGCCGGAGGAGCAGACGTTCGTATGCGAGTTGTGCCCGTCCACTCCCCAGCTGGCCAGCACCCGCTCGGTGAACCCGTCCTCGCCGGGGCGGCCCATGTGCACCATGACCTCGTTCTGCCGGCCCTCGGTGATCGCGGCGCGGATCCGCGCCGCGAGCACGTCCAGTGCCTCGTCCCAGCTGATCCGCTCCCACCTGCCCGCCCCGCGGCGCCCGGCGCGGCGCAACGGGTACAGCACCCGGTCGGGGTCGGTGACCTGGTTGATCGTGGCCGGCCCCTTGGCGCAGTTGCGGCCGCGGGACCCGGGATGCTCGGGGTTGCCCTCGAACTTGCGGACCTGGCCGGTGCCGGCGTCGACGTAGGCGAGCAGCCCGCAGGCGGACTCGCAGTTGAAGCACGTGGTCGGCACCAGCGTGTAGTGGCGCTCCTCCCGCGCCGGCCAGGCCCGCGAGGACAGCTCGACCCAGTAGTCCCACCGCTCCTTCGGCGGGAACGCGGCCAGGTGCACCCGGCTGGCGCCCGGGTAGAACGTCTCGCCCCTGGCCTCGGCCGCCGCGCGCGCGGCCGACACCCGCGCGCCCAGGGCGTCCAGCGTGTCCAGCGCCTCAGGCGCGTCCGGGCTGGGCCGGCCGTCGTCGGCGGGCACGCGGGCCGGGCGGGACATCGAGCGGCCTCCTAGGCGAGCGGGACGGACTGGCCGGCCTGCACGTAGGCGTGCTCGTGCGCGAGCAGGCCGGCCAGCGCGAACGGGACCACGACGACACCTGCCCACGGCGCGGCCACCCCCACCGCCACCGCGGCCAGGCCGGGCCAGAAGAACCGGGCGTACCGGCCGCCGGTCATCGCGTGCGCGGCCAGGCGGGCGTGCTCGGTCGGGTGCGTGACCGTGACCTCCCCTCCCGCGAGCAGCACGTGAGCGGCCGCGGCCGCCGCGAGCAGCACCTCCGCGCCGGTGACCGCGGCACGGGGACTGAGCCACAGCGAGAACGGGAGGATCGCGGCGGCACCGGCGAGCACCGCCTGGACGGCCAGGTGCGGGGCCAGCAGCGGGCTCTGCCACAGGTCTCTCGCCCTGGCCTGGGCGAACAGGTAGGCGGTGTAGCAGGCCGCAGCCAGCGCCAGCGGCAGCGCGAAACCCGCCGCTACCTGGCGCGCGGCCACCGACCCGGCCAGCGACGCGCCCAGGTACAGCGCGGCCGCGCCGCCGTAGCCGCCGATGATGAACGAGCCGCGCACCAGCCAGCTTCGCCACTGATGCCGGGTGAAGATCAGGTAGAACCGCCACGGGTGGCGCAGGTCCCAGATCAGCAGGACTCCGGTCAGGGCGAGGAACGCCAGCGCGATGACCGGGGCCGCCCACCGGCCCGCGTCGTCTGACCAGGACATCCGCCCGGCCAGGATGAGGATCAGCGGGGCCAGCAGGCCGCCGGCGGCCAGGCCTTTCGTCCAGGTGTAGAGGCTGACCCGCCAGCCCCACGGCGCGTGGTGGCCGATGTCGTAGGAGAGCAGCGCCTCCGCGCTGGAGCCGGGCCGTCCCGGGTGCCCGGCTGCGACGTGGCCCGGGTCGCCCACGCCCTGGGTCGCCCACGCGTACAGCCCGCCGTCCGGCCGGCGCGCGGCGAGCGGGTCCAGCGTCGCCTGGGTGGCGCCCTGGTAGAACACGCCGGGCCTGGTCCCCTTCTCCGGCCGCCGCACGGTGACCGGCTCCCGCCCCACGATCTGGGCGACCCTGGACGTCGGATCGTTCAGGTCGCCGACCATGATCGCCTGGGTAGGGCAGACCGTGACGCACGCCGGCTCCAGCCCGACATCCAGCCGGTGCGCGCACATGTTGCACTTCTCCGCCGAGTTGTCCTCGGGGTTGATGAAGATCGCGTCGTAGGGGCAGGCGGCAATGCAGGCCTTGCAGCCGATGCAGACGTTCTTGTCGAAGTCGACGATTCCGTCATCGCGCCGGTACATCGCCTCCGTCGGGCACGCGTCGGCGCACGGCGCGTCCGCGCACTGGTTGCACCTGGTGACCTGGAACGCCCGGCGCACCTGCGGGAACGTGCCGGTCTCGACCGACTTCACGTAGGTCCTCGTGACCCCGAGCGGGACCTCGTTCTCGCTCTTGCACGCGGTCGTGCACGCGTGGCAGCCGATGCAGGCGTCCTGGTTGAGCACCTTCACCCAGCGCTGGAGCTGATCGTTCGCTACTGCCACAGCCGAACGCCTACCCTCCGTGCTGCCGACCACAGTGCCCTCAGGGTCCGGGAGCCGGAGATTGACGCCCGGATCCTGGCTAAACTTGAATGTACGTACATTCGTACTTTAGCGGAACGCGCTCGCCCGCTGGCAGGAGGGAGCCGGTCCATGCCCGAGGTCATCACCGTCGAGACGCCCGGTCTCGGGGACCGCAGTTACCTGGCTCACGACGGTGCGGCGGGGGTCGTCATCGACCCGCAGCGCGACATCGGCCGGATGCTGTCGGCAGCGGCCCGCGCCGGGGTCCGCATCACCCACGTGCTGGAGACCCACATCCATAACGACTACGTCACCGGCGGGTACGCACTGGCGCAGGCGGCCGGGGCGGCGTACGGCATCGCCGCGCTGGACGAGGTCTGTTTCGAACGGCTCCCGGTCAGCGAGGGCGGCGTGCTGCGCACCGGGAACCTCACGGTAACGCCGGTCCACACGCCCGGGCACACCCCGGGCCACATGGCTTACGTGCTGGCCGAGCGCGGCGCGCCCCCGGCCGCGGTCTTCACCGGCGGCTCCCTGCTGTACGGGGCCGTCGGCCGCACCGACCTGATCAGCCCGCAGCAGACCGAGCAGCTCACCCACGCGCAGTACCGCTCGGCCCGCCGGCTGGCCGGCGAGCTTCCTGATCAGGTGGCGGTCTACCCGACCCACGGGTTCGGCAGCTTCTGCTCCGCGACGCCAGCCTCCGGCGACTGGTCCACCATCGGGCGGGAGCGGCGCGTCAACGTGGCCCTCACCAGCGACGAGGAAACCTTCGTCAGACAGCTCATCGCCGGGCTCGGCGCCTACCCCCGCTACTACGCGCACATGGCACACGCCAACCGGTCCGGTCCCGCCATCCCTGACCTGACGCCGCCCGCCCGCGCCGACGCGCGTGACATACGCCGCCGGATCGACGCCGGCGAATGGGTCGTCGACCTCAGGCGGCGGCGTGCCTTCGCCCGGCGTCATGTCACCGGGACGATCTCGGTCGAGCTCGGCGACCAGTTCTGCACCTACCTCGGCTGGGCCGTCCCGTGGGACACCCCGCTGACCCTGCTCGGCGACCGCCCGGACCAGGTCGCCGAAGCGCAGCTCCAGCTTTCCCGCATCGGCATCGACCATCTGGCCGCATCCGGCCTCGGCCCGATCGGCGAACTGGCCGCCGGGCAGACCGCACGCTACGCCGTCACCGACTTCGCAGGCCTCGCCCGCGCCTGGGGCCGGGAGGACATGGTCGTGCTGGACGTCCGGGCCCCGGAGGAATGGCGCGCCGGCCGGCTCGCCCCCGCGGTCCACGTTCCGTTCTGGGAGGTAGAGCAGCGCGCCGGCGAGGTGCCCGACGGCGTGGTGTGGGTGTACTGCCGGAGCGGAATGCGCGCCTCGGTAGCCGCGTCCATCCTGCAGCGCGCCGGCCGGCGGGTGGTCCAGGTCGACGACGACTGGGCGCATGCCGCCGACGCAGGCCTGCCGGTCACCAGCGACGCCGGCTAACCGCGACCTTCCGCGAGAGCAGCGAGCCGGTCGAGCGAGGCCTCGAGCTTGCCGGCCGTGGTCGCCCGGGCCCGCGGGAGGCGCTTCTCATCGGTCAGCTGGGTCCAGTCGTAGGTATGGGTGACCCGCGTGCGCGAGCCGGTGACCGGCTCGAGCTCCCATCGCCACAGGTGCCCTGGCGGCTCCCGCCCCACCTCGGCGGGCAGCCACGCGATCAGCCGGCCCTCGTCGAACTCGACCACGTGGTTCTCCCGGACGCCGCCGTGCGTGAGCGTCATCGTGAACACATCACCCGCGCGCCGGACCCGCTGCCCGTCCGGCGCCCCGGCCAGGTTGTCGTTGCCGTCCCAGCGCGGCTGCTGAGCCGGATCCGCGATCAGCTCGAAGATCCGCCCCGGCCCGGCCGCAATCTCCCGGCTGGCGCTGACCACGCGCGACGCCTCCTGCTGGATTGTCATATGCCCATCCAAACACCCGGTCACGGCCCGCGCGATGCGGGCGGGATCGTCCTGCGACGTCATCGTGGCCGGTAGACGTGCACGACGACTCCGCAGCTGAAGCTCCTGGCCTCGACGAGCTCCAGGCGCAGCGGCGAGGACAGTTCGGTTCCACCTGACGAGTTCCGCGTCCTCGGGAACGGCCACGCCGGGATGTTCCCTGTCGCTGGCCACGTATCCGTCAAGTGACATGCCCATTTGCAGTGTTACCCGTCGCATGTGAGCCTCCAGCTCAGCGTCGTCGGGCATG
>DASYXX010000930.1:0-8889 GCA_035934395.1 Streptosporangiaceae bacterium | reverse complement strand
CCGGCGCCGACCCCCGCCAGGTCGTCCGGCGCGGCCACCCCCGCCGCGTCGAGCAGCCGCTGCACGAGCGCGTCCAGGGTGCGCCACAGCCCCTCGGAGTCCAGGTCGCCCGGGGTAGGCACCTGCCGCCTGGCGATCAGGCGGCCACCGGGCTCGACCGTCGCCGCGGCGAGCTTGGTGCCGCCCACGTCAATGGCAAGCGCCGGCCGCGCACCGCCCGCTGCGCCGCCCCGCCCGCCCAACCGTTTCCACCCGACCCTCCGAGGTGCGGATCCCTTCGACATGCACATAGTGTCGAAGGGTGCAGCGAGACAGCCAGCCCCAGACGGCGACAGCCCAGTCATCTCCCCCAGCGGCCTCGACCCTAGGCGAACTCCGCGCCAGCGATCACGAGTTTGGCACGATCAAGCAGGAAATCCGGCGCAACCTGCTGGCCCGGATGCGCGCGGGTGAGGATGCGTTCCCCGGAATCATCGGATTCGGTCAGACGGTCCTGCCCCACCTGGAGCGCGCGATCATCGCCGGTCACGACGTGATCCTGCTCGGCGAGCGCGGACAGGGCAAGACCCGGCTGATTCGCACCCTCACCGGGCTGCTCGACGAGTGGACGCCCGCGGTGGCGGGATGCGAGATCAACGACCACCCGTTCGCCCCGGCCTGTGCGCGGTGCCGCCGCCTGGCCGCCGAGCAGGGCGACGACCTGGAGATCACCTGGCGGCACCGGGACGACCGCTACGGGGAGAAGCTCGCGACGCCTGACACCAGCGTCGGCGACCTGATCGGCGACATCGACCCGGTGAAGGTCGCCGAGGGCCGGACGCTGGGTGATCCCGAGACCATCCACTTCGGCCTGGTGCCGCGGACGAACCGCGGCATCTTCTGCCTGAACGAGCTGCCCGACCTGGCCGAGCGCATCCAGGTGGCGCTGCTCAACGTGCTCGAGGAGCGCGACATCGGGGTCCGCGGGTACGCGCTGCGGCTGCCGCTGGACCTGGTCCTCGTCGCGAGCGCGAACCCGGAGGACTACACCAACCGGGGCCGGATCATCACCCCGCTCAAGGACAGGTTCGGCGCCGAGATCCGCACCCACTACCCGGTGTCGCTCGACGCCGAGCTCGCGCTGATCCGCCAGGAGTCGAAGGTCGCGTGGGATGGCCACGAGCCCGGCGCGGTGCTGCCCGCGCACTTGGTGGAGGTGATCGCGCGGTTCACGCGGCTGGTGCGCGCCTCGCCCGCGGTGGACGCGCGATCGGGGGTGTCCGCGCGGTTCGCGATCGCGGCCGCGGAGGCGGTCGCCGCCTCGGCCGTGCGCCGCGCCGCGATCACCGGCGAGGCACAGCCGGTGGCCCGGGTATGCGACCTGCCCGCGGTCGTGAGCACGCTCCGCGGCAAGGTCGAGTTCGAGGTGAGCGAGGAGGGCAGGGAGCAGGAGGTCCTCGATCACCTGCTGCGGCGCGCGATCGCGGAGACCTTCCGCACCGCGCTGGGCAGCGCCGACCTGAGCGGACTGCTGGCCAGGTTCGCCGAGGGCGGCACCGTGGAGTCGGGCGACCTGGTGCCCGCGGGCGACCTGCTGCGCAGGATCGGCGACGTGCCCGGCCTGGCCAAGATCATGGAGCGGCTGTCCATGGACGGCAGCGAGTCGTTCGGGCAGGCCGCGGCGGCGTTCGAGTTCGCCCTCGAGGGCCTGTACCTGATGCGGCGGCTGTCCAAGGACGTCGTCGACGGCACCGCGGTCTACAGGACGTAAGGCGGGCGGGCAGGACGTAGCGCGGGCGGGATGGGCATGGGCGGGCGGGCTGGGCAGAAAGGGGAGCTACCTTGAGCGGCTATCGTTACGGGCCCTATCACGACGGGCCGGACCCGCTGGAGCCGCCCTACGACGTGCGCGGCGCGGTGGACGCGCTCGGCGAGTCGGTGCTCGACGGCTCTGATCCCGCCAGCGCATTGCGCGAGCTGCTGCGCCGGGGCATGTCGGGCCACCGGGGCCTGGACGACCTGCTCCGCCGGGTCCGGGAGCGCGAGCGCGAGCTGCGCAGCATGGGCCGTCTCGACGGCATCCTGGAGCAGGCTCGCGCGCTGCTCGACACCGCGATCGGGCAGGAGCGGGCCGAGCTGTTCCCCGACCCGCACGACGAGGCCCGGCTGCGCGAGGCCGAGCTCGACGCGCTGCCAGCCGACACCGCGCAGGCGATCCGGCGGCTGGCCGACTACGACTGGCGTTCCGCGGCCGCGCGCGAGACGTTCGAGGAACTGAAGAACCTGCTGCGACATGAGGTGCTCGACAGCCAGTTCCGCGGGATAAGGCAGAGCCTGCAGCAGCCCGACCCCGAGGCCATGCAGCGGGTCAAGGACATGATGGCCGCGCTCAACGAGATGCTGGAGGCCGACGCCCAGGGCACCCACACGCAGCAGGACTTCGACGACTTCATGGAGCGGTACGGGGACCTGTTCCCCGACTCGCCCCGCAATCTCGATGAGCTCGTCGACTCGCTGGTGCGCAGGATGGCCGCGGCCCAGCGGCTGCTGAGCTCGCTCACCGACGAACAGCGCGAGGAGCTGGCCGGGCTGATGGCGCAGACGCTGGAGGACGCCGGGCTGGCCGCGGAGATGGGCCGGCTGGCCGGGGCGCTGCGGGCTCGCCGGCCCGACATCGACTTCGACGGGTGGCCAGGCGAGCAGATGACCGGCCAGGACCCGCTCGGCCTGAGCGAGGCGACGACCGCGCTCGCCGAGCTGGCCGACCTGGCCGAGCTGGGGGACGCGCTGCGTCAGGACTACCCGGGCGCCAGCCTCGACGACATCGACGAGGAGGCCGTACGCCGCGCGCTCGGCCGCCAGGCCGTCGACGACATGGAGGCGCTGCGCCAGATCGAGCGGGAGCTGGAGCGGCAGGGCTACCTGCAGCGCAGCGAGGGCAAGCTGGAACTGACGCCGAAGGCCGTGCGCAGGCTCGGCGAGACGGCCCTGCGCCGCGTGTTCGCCCAGCTGCCCGAGGGCGGCACCGGCGACCACGACCAGCACGATGCCGGGCAGGCCGGGGATTACACCGGCAGCACCCGCCCCTGGACGTTCGGCGACGAACAGGCGATCGACGCCGCGGCGACCGTTCGCAACGCGCTGCTGCGAGGCGGCGTGCGTCCGCCAGACCAGAATTCCGAACGTTCCGGGGCTGGGGGGGCCGTCCGGCTCTCGGTCAGCGACTTCGAGGTCGCCGAGACCGAGCGCCGCACGTCGGCCGCGGTATGCCTGCTGGTCGACCTGTCGTACTCGATGGCGCTGCGCGGCACCTGGGGGGTGGCCAAGCAGACCGCGCTGGCGCTGCACGCGCTGATCCGCAGCCGGTACCCGCAGGACTCGATCCAGGTGATCGGCTTCTCGAACTACGCGCGCGAGCTGCGCGAGGTCGATCTCGCGGGGCTGGGCTGGGACATGGTGCAGGGCACCAACCTGCACCATGCGCTCGTGCTGGCCGGGCGGTTCCTTGACCGCCGGCCGGAGCACAACCCGGTGGTGCTGGTCGTGACCGATGGCGAGCCCACCGCCCACCTCCGCCGGGACGGGCAGTACTACTTCGACTGGCCGCCGTCGCCGGAGACCCTGGAGCTCACCCTCGCCGAGGTGGACAAGATGACCAGGCGCCGGGCGACCATGAACGTCTTCATGCTCGCGGACGACGTGCGGCTCACCGCCTTCGTCGAGGAGGTGGCCAGGCGCAACGGGGGCCGGGTGCTCCGCGCCAGCCCGGAGAACCTGGGCGAGTACGTGGTGCAGGACTTCCTGCGCGCGCGCCGCCCGCGAGCGGCCAGCCGCTGACTCGTAGGCGAGCCGGAGGGCGCGGTGCGAGCAGGGAAGGACAGGGATCACCCCACGTGTCATGGATCAGCTCATCTTTTGTCAAAATTTGTGCCTGTAGCCGACCCGGCTGCTGGGGGCGGGCACTACGTAGTAACGTGCGTCCGTCAGCAACGAACCGCGTCGGCTGAGGCCCGGCGAGCCCGCCGACGTGAACCATGTAGGAGGAATCATGAGTTCTGCCACCGGATCGAGCAGGCAGTCGTCGAACCGGACGACGGCCATGATCCTGATGGCGGCCGGGGTTGTCATCTGCGTGGTCGGCATCGTGTTCATCGCCACGAACCATGACCTGCGGGCGACCGCGTCGTTCATCGTGGGCGTGCTCGCGCTGGCTGGCGGTGGGTTCATGCTCGTCAGGAAGCCCCGGTAGCTGCCGGGCGAGCGCATATCTAGGAGAAGAACATGAACACAAGCAGTTCCGGGGCGTCGTCCGGCCGGCAGACGCTGGTCATCGTCCTGGCCGTCATCGGGATCCTGGGCATCATCGCGGCGATCATGTACATATCCGGGGCGGCGAACTCGATTCACGTCATGGTCGGGAGCGTCCACAAGGGACATCACTTCATCCGGTTCATCGTCTCACTGGTCGTTGGCGCGGCGTTCCTGGTCGGGGCCTACATCGCCCGGTCGAGGACGCCATCGGCGCGGGGGAACTCGGCGCCGACGTCGGCCACCAGCGTCTGAACACCCCCGCGGGACCCGCGGATAGGACGGGATCGGCCGCCTCCGGGCGGCCCGGTCCTAGGATCGGCTCATGTCTTTCACCGACCGACTGGTGCTCTGGCTGCACGTCGGCTTCGCGATCTTCACGATCGGCCCGGTCACGGTGGCGATCATGTCAACGCCGCGCTATATCCGGAAGCGCGATGTGGTCGTCGTCAGGTACCTGTACCGGACCACGCGCCTGTTCACGGTCATCTCGCTGGCAGTCCTGATCGCCGGCCTGGTCCTGGCCAATCAGCTGCACGACTTCAGCAAGCCGTGGCTGTCCGTCTCGCTGACTCTCTTCGTCGTCGCGATCGCCCTGCTCGTGCTGATCCTGCGCGATCAGCACCGGGCGATCGCGGCGCTCGAGGAGGCCGAGGAGGTGGCCGCCGACGCCGCGGCCGGGGCCGCCGACCAGCCCGACGCGGAGGCCGGCGAGCGCTCCGAGCGGGCCCAGGTTCTCGGCAGCCCGGTAACCGCGCAGGAGCTTCACCCAAACGTGGAGCGCGGCCGGATCGCCTCGCTCGGCGGGGTCGTCAGCGTGATCTGGCTGGTGATCCTCGTCCTCATGGTCTGGAACGGCTGAGCCGCGGCGTCACCACTTAACCGAATGCGGCGCGGAGGTCTTCGAGCAGGTCGTCGCAGGTCTCGATGCCGACAGAGAGCCGGACCAGGTCGGCGGGCACCTCGAGCGCCGACCCGGTCGCCGAAGCGTGCGTCATCCGGGCCGGGTGCTCGATCAGCGACTCCACGCCGCCGAGCGACTCACCGAGCGTGAACAGCCGCGTCCGGCCGCAGAACGCCACCGCCTCCGCCTCGCCGTCGCGGTGCCGGAACGACACCATCCCGCCGAACCCGCGCATCTGCTTGGCCGCAACCTCATGGCCGGGATGCGACGTGAGCCCCGGGTAGAACACCTGGGCGACCTTCGGGTGCGCGGCGAGCATGTCGGCCACCCGCTGAGCGTTCTCGCAGTGCCGGTCCATCCGCACCCCGAGCGTCTTGACCCCGCGCAGGGTCAGCCACGCGTCGAACGGGCCGGCAGGCGCCCCTGTCGCGTTCTGGAAGAACGCGAGGCGCTCCCCCAGCTCGGCATCGCGGACGACCAAGGCGCCGCCCACGACATCGGAGTGTCCGCCGACGTACTTCGTCGTGGAGTGCACGACCACGTCCGCGCCGAGCGCCAGCGGCTGCTGCAGGTACGGCGACGCGAACGTGTTGTCCACGACCAGCAACGCGCCCGACTCCCGGCCGAGGCCAGCGAGCTCGGTGATGTCGGCCACCGATAGCAGCGGGTTGGTGGGCGTCTCCACCCAGATGACCCGGGCCGGTCGGCTGGCCAGCGCGGCTCGGACCGATTCCGGCTCGGACATCGGCACCGGCTGGTAGCTCACGCCCCACTGCCTGAAGACCTTGTCGGCCAGCCGGAACGTCCCGCCGTAGGCGTCGACGGGGATCAGCACGTGATCGCCCGGCCGGCACACGGTGCGCAGCAGGCAGTCCTCGGCCGCCATGCCGGATGCGAACGCGAGCGCGCGGGCGCCGCGTTCCAGCGCGGCCAGGCAGTCCTCGAGAGCCCCCCGGGTCGGGTTCGCGCTCCGCGAGTAGTCGTAGCCCTCGCCGACGCCGGCATGCAGCCCGCGGCCGCGCAGCCCGCCGACCCCGTCCTGCTTGAAGGTGGAAACCTGGTAGATCGGCGGGACCACGGCCCCGGTCACCGGGTCCGGCTCCTGGCCCGCGTGGATCGCCAGCGTCTCGAATCCGTCAGCGCGCATCTCCGCACCCTATGGGGTAGGCCGGGACCCGGTTATGCGGGGCCGGCCAGGTAGGTGAGGACGTCCTGGCGGGTGATCATGCCGGCGGGCTTGCCGTCCACGAGCACGACCGCCGCCCCGGCCTTCTCCAGCGCCTCGACCGCGCGGCTGACCGGCTCGCCGGAGCCGACCATGGGCAGCGGCGCCGACATGTGGCCGCGGACCGGGTCGTCGGGCCCGGCCCTGCCGGAGACCAGGGCGTCGAGCAGGTCGCGCTCCACGATCGAGCCGATCACCTCGGCCGCCATCACGGGCGGCTCCGCGTTCAGGACCGGAAGCTGGGAGACCTCGTACTCGCGCAGGCTCTGGACGGCCGCCCGGACGGTCTCCTCGGGATGCGAGTGCACGAACGGCGGCAGCCCGCCCTGCTTGCGGCCCAGCACGTCTTCCACCCTCGGCTCGGCCGTCTCGCTGGCCAGGAACCCGTAGTCCGACATCCAGTCGTCGTTGAAGATCTTCGACAGGTAGCCGCGGCCGCCGTCGGGCAGCAGCACGACGATCACATCGCCGGGCGCGGCGGCCCGGGCGACGCGCAGCGCGGCGACCACGGCCAGGCCGCAGGAGCCGCCGACCAGCAGCGCTTCCTCACGGGCCAGCCTGCGGGTCATCCGGAACGACTCGCCGTCACTGACCGCGATGACCTGGTCGCAGATGTTCTTGTCGTAGGTCTGCGGCCAGATGTCCTCGCCGACGCCCTCGACCAGGTACGGCCGGCCGGTCCCGCCGGAGTACACCGAGCCCTCGGGATCGGCGCCGATGACCCGCACCCGGCCGCCGGACACCTCCTTCAGGTAGCGGCCCGCGCCGGAGATCGTGCCGCCGGTGCCGATGCCGGCCACGAAGTGGGTGACCTTCCCCTCGGTCTGTGCCCAGATCTCCGGGCCGGTGGTGTGGTAATGCGAGGCCGGGTTCTCCGGGTTGGCGTACTGATCTGGCTTCCAGCCGCCCTCGGTCTCGCGGGCCAGCCGGGTCGACACCGAGTAATAGGAGTCCGGATGGTCCGGGGAGACGGTGGTGGGGCACACGACGACCTCGGCGCCGTAGGCGCGCAGGACGCTGATCTTGTCCTGGCCGACCTTGTCAGGGCAGACGAACAGGCACTTGTAACCCTTCTCCATCGCGACGATCGCCAGGCCGATCCCGGTGTTGCCGGACGTCGGCTCGACGATTGTGCCGCCCGGGCGCAGCGCGCCGGAGGCCTCGGCCGCCTCCACCATGCGCAGCGCGATCCGGTCCTTCACCGAGCCGCCGGGGTTGAAGTACTCGACCTTGGCCAGCACCTGCGGCACTGACATCCCCCCACCCTGCCCGCCCGGCCCGCCCTCCGCACCCGGCCCGCCCTCCGCACCCTGCCCGCCCGCCCCAAGCTCACCGGTCACCTTGCGCAGCCTTACCAGCGGCGTGTTGCCAAACAGCTCAATCAGAGACTCGTGTACCTGCATGTCAAACAAGCGTAGACCGGACGTAAGCTACTGTTGAGTAAACAACCACCGTGGGAGATCATCATGCCCGAGGCAGTCATCGTCGCCACCGCGCGCTCGCCCATCGGCCGGGCGTTCAAGGGAACGCTCACCACCATCCGTCCCGACGACCTGACCGTGCAGATGGTCACGGCGGCGCTCGCCAAGGTGCCGCAGCTTGACCCGGCGGACATCGGCGACCTGATCCTCGGCTGCGGGCTCCCCGGGGGCGAGCAGGGCTACAACATGGCCCGGGTGGTCGCGGTCATGCTCGGCTACGACAACCTGCCCGGGACCACCATCACCCGGTACTGCTCGTCCTCGCTGCAGAGCACCCGGATGGCGTTCCACGCGATCAAGGCGGGCGAGGGCGATGCGTACATCTCCGCGGGCGTCGAGTGCGTGAGCCGGTTCGGCAAGGGCAGCAGCGACAGCTGGCCGGACACCAAGAACCCGGTCTTCGCCGAGGCCGAGCAGCGCGCCAAGGCGCTCGAGAAGGGCGGCGCGGACGTCTGGCACGACCCGCGCGAGGACGGCGAGATCCCCGACATCTTCATCGCGATGGGCCAGACGGCCGAGAACGTCGCTGGGCTGCGCGGCATCTCCCGGCAGGAGCAGGACGAGTTCGGCGTCCGGTCGCAGAACCTGGCCGAGAAGGCCCTGGCCGACGGGTTCTGGCAGCGGGACATCACGCCGGCGACGCTGCCGGACGGCACGGTCGTGTCCGCGGACGACGGCCCGAGGCCCGGGACCACGCTGGAGAAGGTGGCCGCGCTGCAGCCGGTGTTCCGGCCCGACGGAACGGTCACCGCGGGCAACTGCTGCCCGCTGAATGACGGCGCCGCCGCGGTGATCGTGATGAGCGACACCAAGGCGGCCGAGCTCGGGATCACGCCGCTGGCGCGCATCGTCTCCACCGGGGTCACCGCGCTGTCGCCCGAGATCATGGGGCTCGGCCCGGTCGAGGCCTCCAGGCAGGCGCTGGCGCGGGCCGGGATGACGATCGACGACATCGACCTGGTGGAGATCAACGAGGCGTTCGCCGCCCAGGT
>DASYXX010000928.1:0-15738 GCA_035934395.1 Streptosporangiaceae bacterium | reverse complement strand
CGGGATCCTCGCCGCGCCGGCCGCCGGCTACACCGGCCGCGGCGACGGCGCAGCAGCGATCGAGCCCGCCAAGGAGGCCGGGCGGGCCGGGGACGACGGGCGCGCCGGGCGGGCCGGGGACGACGGGCGCGCCGGACCGGCCGGGCACGGCGCAGCCACCCGGACGGCCAGGGCCACCGCCAGCCGGCCGGCGCTCGCGGCGCTGCCCGGTGGCAGTGCCAACGTGTTCACCCGAGCCGTCGGCCTGCCCCCGGATCCTGTGGACGCGGCCGGTCAGATCCTGCAGGCGCTGGCCGAGGGGCGTTCCCGCAGCATCGGGGTCGGCCTGGCGGGCGACCGGTACTTCACCTTCAACGCGGGCCTCGGCCTGGACGCGGAGGTGGTGCGCGCGGTCGCCGGCCGCCGCGCCGAAGGGCAGTCGTCCACGCCGGCGCTCTACATCAGGGTGACGCTGCGGCAGTTCTACCGGGTCACCGACCGGCGCCACCCCGCGCTCACGCTGGAACGTGACGGGCACCCGCCGGTCGGCCCGCTCTACGTCGGCATCCTCTCCAACACCGCGCCGTGGACCTATCTCGGCCGCAGGCCGATCAACCCCAACCCGCAGGCGGGCTTCGACTCCGGCCTGGACGTGTTCGCACTCCGCAGCCTGGGGAGCCTCAGCATGTTCCGGGCGATAGGCCAGATGCTGGCGACCGGGGACCGCGCACCGCGCGGACGCAACGTAGTGAGCCTGCACGACCTGCCCGAAATAACGCTCAGATCGGACCGGCCCGCGGCCTTCCAGGTGGACGGCGAATACATGGGCGAGCGTGAGTTCGTGAGGTTCCTGTCGGTTCCGGACGCCCTGCGCGTCATAGCGTGAGCGAGCAGCAGGGGCGCCCCGAAGGCGAGCGGAGACACAGCGTGAGCGGCCGGAGATGCGGGCGGGGTCTCTGAGGCGGATGGGGGAGCATAGCGTGAGCGAGTTTCCTCGTTCCGTGCCCACAATGTGACTGATCTGACACTGAAATCCGCCCGAACCTTTGCCAAAGCCTCTTGCGGTTCATCGCCGACCTTGAGAGGGTTATAACGCTCCTGGCGAGCGGCGCACTAGCCATGCGCCCCAGCCGGGCGGGTTGTGTTCGTAGCGCCATGACCCAACGGCCTCGCCTGGGAAACCGATCGGGACGCGAGTCCCGTGACTAAGACTCTCAGGTTCGGGAACTAGTACGGTCCCGGCATATGGCATAGCTCGTGAAATTGTTCACAAGCGCTAAATGAGGCGACGGAGCCCCGGCCACGGCACCGACCTCGACGAGGAGGAGTGGACCTCATGGACTGGCGTCACCACGCCGCCTGCCGTGACGAAGATCCGGAGCTGTTCTTCCCCATCGGGAACACAGGCCCCGCGCTGCTCCAGATCGACGAGGCCAAGCAAGTTTGCCAGCGCTGTGCCGTCATGGAACCGTGCCTGCAATGGGCGCTCGAGAGCGGTCAGGATTCCGGCGTCTGGGGCGGACTGAGCGAGGACGAGCGGCGAGCCCTCAAGCGGAGGACCGCCCGGGTGAGGGCACGCGCTCACGCCTGACACCCTGATCGTGATCGCCTAGTGGCCAGCCTGGGCCCGCCGACGGCGCCCGGCCGCCTCCGCGCGCGACTCTGACCATCCCCGGAATGGCTGTCATGACGCCCCGTTGCCGGATGCCCGATCCGGCGGCAGCTCGACCGGGACCTCGACCAGGACCCTGGTCCCGCCGCCGGACTGCGGTGCTATCTCCAGCCGCCCGCCCAGTTCCGCCACCACCAGCGTCCTGACGATCTGCAGGCCGAGGCTGGCCGTCGAGTCGAGATCGAAATCCTCCGGCAGCCCCACCCCGTTGTCCGCCACGGTCACCGTGAGGTGGCCGCCCAGCCGGTGCGCCGTCACCTGCAGGTTCCCGCGCAGCGCCTTGCCTGTCGGCTGGGTCAGTCCGTGCTGAAGCGCATTCTGCAGCAGCTCGGTGAGGACCAGCGCGAGCGGGGTGGCCACGGCGGCCGGGAGCAGCCCGAATCGTCCCGACAGCCCCGGCTTGACCCTGGCCTCGGGCGCGGACACCTCCGCCGCCATCATCGCGACCCGGCCGGCGATGTCATCGAAGTCCACGACCTCATCCGGGGCGTGCGAGAGCGTCTCGTGGACGATGGCGATCGACCCGACCCTGCGCACGGCCTCCTCGAGCGCGGCGCGGGCCTCTGCGGCCTTGAGCCTGCGCGCCTGCAGCCGCAGCAGCGCCGCGACGGTCTGCAGGTTGTTCTTGACCCGGTGGTGGATCTCCCTGATCGTGGCGTCCTTGGTGATCAGCTCGCGCTCCCGGTGCCTCAGCTCGGTCACGTCCCTGAGCATGATCAGCGCGCCCGACCGCGAGCCGGCGACCACCAGCGGAATCGCGCGCAGCTGAACCACCGAGCCGTTGCCCTCGACTTCGGTCTCCATGTGCGCCCGGCCGCTCGCGGTCAACATCAGCGAGTCGTCGCGCGGCCCTCCGGTCGCGCAGAGCCGCGCGGTCAGGGGCCCCAGCTCCGCCCCGACCAGGTCGGCGGTGAGGCCGAGCCTGCGGTAGGCGGAGAGCCCGTTCGGGCTCGCGTACGTCACCCGTCCCGACCGGCCGAGCCGGAGCAGCCCGTCGCCGACCCGCGGCGACCTGACCAGCGTCGGCTGCTCGCCCGGCCGGGGGAAGATCCCCGCGGCCACCATCTGCGCCAGGTCGTCAGCGGCCCGCAGGTAGGCGAGGTCCATCCGGCTCGGCGTCCGGGCGGCGGACAGGTTCGTGGACCGCTCGATCACCGCGATAACCCGGCCATCCCGGGTGACCGGGATCGTCTCGTGACGTACGGGAACCCCGGTCGTCCATTCCGGATCGCCTTCCCGGCATATGCGCCGCTCCTGCATCGCCACGTCGAGGAAAGGCCGCACCCCAGCGGGCCGCACCGAGCCCACAATGTCATCGGGAATGGCGGTCGGCGCCGTCACCGGGCGGATCTGGGCGAGCGCCACCCAGCCGGATCCGTCCTGCAGCTGCGCCCAGAGGACCAGGTCGGCGAAGGACAGGTCGGCGAGCAGCTGCCAGTCGGACAGCAGCATGTGCAGCCAGTCGACGTCTGGCTCGGCCAGGCCTGCCTGGCGCAGGGCAAGGTCGGTCAGCGTCGGCATCCCGCCATCATCGCACTCGCCGGCACGTGCCCCGGCCAGCGATCGGCGCACGGGAACTCCGGCCCAATGCCTCATGCCTCATAAACCAGCACGTAACCGCCGGGCCATGCCAGGGGCGCCGGCAACAACCCGCGCGCGCCACGGCTAACAGCATCTCAGGGCTGAGGCGGTGGCGGTGCCTATGGTGCGCCGCTCCGCAGCACCTGGTGCTGCCACCCGGTAGCGCCCGTGTACGACGTCCCAGTGGCCCCAGGCGTTCTGTCAGCCCCAGCCCAGCCTCATTATCCCCGGCGAGCCGCCGCGCGGGCAGGGGCGGCCCTGGGCGCCGGCGGGCTACCTGCTGGTAGCGTCGCCCGCATGAGCGAGCACGACCAGGCCGCCCCCGGGCCTGACGACGAGCCGGCCATCCGCCCCCGCCGGCCGCAGAATCACGGCGGCGCGTACGCGGTGGCCGCCGCGCGGCGGCACGGTGCCGAGACGATGTTCACGCTGTCCGGCGGCCATATCTTCCCGCTGTACGACGGGGCGGTGAACGCCGATCCGCCGATGCGGATCGTGGACGTCCGGCACGAGCAGACCGCGGTGTTCGCTGCCGAGGCCACCGCCAGGCTCTCGCGCACCACGGGCCTCGCGGTGCTCACCGCAGGCCCCGGGGTGACGAACGGCGTGAGCGCGATGACCACGGCCCACTTCAACGGCTCGCCCGTGGTGGTGATCGGCGGGCGCGCCCCCGACCAGCGGTGGGGCTCGGGCAGCCTGCAGGAGATCGATCACCCGGCGCTGCTCCATGCGATCACCAAGCGAGCCTGGACCGAGCACGCGGCCGCGCGGGTCGGCCCGGCGGTCGACGAGGCGTTCCGGATCGCTGGCGCCCGGCACCGCGGCCCGGTGTTCCTCGACGTGAGCCTGGAAGGGCTGTTCGGCACGGCCGGGCCGGACCAGACGGCCGCCGCCGGGGCCGCAAACCACGGGGCCGCGAACCACGGCGAGGACCAGCCCGACCCGGCCGCGATCGCCGCGATCGCGGAACTCCTGGCGCGGGCTAGCCGGCCGGTGCTGGTCCTCGGCTCGGACGTATGGCTGGACGGCGCCGAGGAGGCCGCCCGGCTGGCTGCCGAGCAGCTCGCCCTGCCGGTGGTCGCCAACGGGCAGGGGCGCGGCATCCTGGCTCCCGGGCACGAGCTGCTCGTTACCCGCGCGCGGTCGCTCGCGCTCGGCGAGGCCGACATGGTCATCGTCGCGGGGACCCCGCTCGACTTCCGGCTGGCCTACGGCGAGTTCGGCGGCAAGAACGGCACGCCGAGCGCCCAGGTCGTACACGTCGCGGACGCACCGGGACAGATAGCCGGGCACCGCGAGCTCGCGGCCTCCGCGGCGGGTGACCTGACCTCGTTCTTCAAACAGCTCGCCGGGGCCGCCCGGCCGATCAGCCCGGCAGCCGGCTGGCTGCCCAGGCTCCAGGAGGCGTGCCTGCAGGCGACGGCCGCCGACGCCCCGCTGCTGGCCAGCGAGGCGGACCCCATCCACCCCCTGCGGATCTACGGCGAGCTGGCCCGTCTCCTCGACTCCGACGCCGTGGTGATCGGCGACGGCGGCGACTTCGTCTCCTACGCGGGCAAGTACATCGAGCCCGAGCGCCCGGGCGGCTGGCTGGATCCCGGGCCGTACGGGTGCCTGGGCACCGGGCTCGGGTACGCGATCGCGGCCAGGATCGCCCGCCCGTCGGCGCAGGTCGTGCTGCTGCTCGGGGACGGCGCGGCCGGGTTCTCGCTGATGGACGTCGACACCCTGGTCCGGCACAGGCTTCCGGTGGTCATGATCTGCGGCAACAACGGGATCTGGGGCCTGGAGAAGCATCCCATGCAGGCCATCTACGGCTACGACGTCGCGGCCGACCTGCAGCCGCAGTGCCGCTACGACCAGGTGGTCTCCGCGCTCGGCGGGGCCGGGGAGCTGGTGACCAGGCCCGCCGACATCGCCCCCGCCCTGCGGCGAGCGTTCAACTCCGGCGCCCCCTACCTGGTCAACGTCGCCACCGACCCGAAGAACGTCTACCCGCGCTCCACTACCGGCGTATAGCCCGGGGGGGGCGACTACGGGTCCCGGGCGCCGGCCCGCGCGATGAAGCGGGCCCGGTCCAGAACGACCCGCTCGACCGTGCCCGCGCCGAGGACCACGTCGTCATCCGTGCCGTCGACGCGCGCGATGAACCCGAAGACCAGCCGCGAGCCGTCCACCTCGGTCAGCTCGGCCTCCACGACGACCTCGGTCCCGAGCGGGCTGGCCCGCCGGTGCTCCAGGCTCACCGAGGTACCGACCGTCGTGAGCCCGTCGGCCAGCTGCGGCGCGACGGCGGCACAGGCGGCCGCCTCCGCGAGCGCCAGCAGCCTCGGCGTGGCCAGCACGGGCACGTCCCCGCTCCCCATCGCCGTCGCGGTATCGGCCTCGGTAACGGCCGCGCGGACGGTGGCCCGCAGCCCGACCGTCACTGCCCGGGTCATTCGATGACCGCGATCAGGTCGCCTTCCTGGACCACGTCGCCCTCGGCCACGGCCAGCTTCGTGAGCGTGCCTGGGGCCTCGGCCAGGACCGGGATCTCCATCTTCATCGACTCCAGGATGACCAGCGTGTCACCGTCGGCCACCTCGTCGCCCTCGGACGCCACGACCTGCCACACGTTCGCGACCATCTCCGCGCGGACCTCGGTCACGCGTTACCTCCCTCACTGTGCTTCTCGCTCGCCTCCGGGGCGCTCTGCCCCTTCGGCTCGAGCCGCGGGCAGCGCCACACATCATTCTGCCGCCGGTCGGTCAGGGCCGCAGCCTGGCAATCACGGAGGTGTCGTAACGGCCGCTGGCAAACTCGGCGCTCTCCAGCAGCTCGGCATGAAACGGCAGGTTGGTCTTCGGACCGCTGATCCGGAACGCGGCCACGGCGTCCCGGGCGCGCTGCAGCGCCTCGCCGCGGCCTGGCCCGTGCACGCACAGCTTGGCCAGCAGCGGATCGTAGTACGGCGTCACCTCGTTTCCAGCCGCGTACCCCGCGTCAACCCGCACGCCGGGGCCAGACGGCTCGGACCACTCGGTGATCACGCCCGGGCTGGGCAAAAACCGGCGCGGGTCCTCGGCATACACCCGCAATTCCACGGCATGCCCTTTATTCGTAACGCCTGTCGGGTCAAAGCTGATCTCGCCGCCCGCGGCGATCAGCAGCTGCTGCTCCACGAGGTCGATGCCGGTGACCATCTCGGTGATGGGGTGCTCCACCTGGAGCCTGGCGTTCATCTCCAGGAACACGAAGTCCTGGGTCTGCGTGTCCACCAGGCACTCCACAGTGCCCGCGCCGCGGTAGCCGACCGCCTCGCCGGCCCGGATCGCCGCGGCCAGCATCCGGGCCCGCAGCTCGGGCGTGACGCCCGGGGACGGCGTTTCCTCGGCGACCTTCTGGTGCCGCCTCTGCACCGAGCAGTCCCGCTCGCCGAGCGCCAGAACCCGCGAGTCGTTCAGGCCGAGTATCTGCACCTCGACGTGGCGGGCACGCTCGATGCGGCGCTCCAGCAGGATGTCCGAGCTGCCGAAGAACCGCTCGGCCCGGGTGCGGGCGGTCTCGAAGCCCGCGCGCAGCTCGGCCTCGTTCGCCGCGGCGCTCATCCCGATGCCGCCCCCGCCCGCCGCGGCCTTGATCATCACCGGATACCCGATCCGCGCGGCCTCGGCGACGGCGGCAGCGACGTCCGCCACCGGCTCCTTGCTGCCCGCCGCGACCGGGACGCCGGCCTGCTCCATCAGGTTCCTGGCGTTGATCTTGTCGCCCATCTGCTCGATCGCCGACGGCGGCGGGCCGACCCAGGTCAGGCCCGCATCGATCACCCGGGTCGCGAACTCGGCGCTCTCGGCCAGGAACCCGTAGCCCGGATGGATCGCGGCGGCCCGGGTCCGCCGGGCCGCCTCGAGCACGCCGCCGAGGTCGAGATAGCTGCTCGCGGCCGGGGCCGGGCCGATCGGCACCGCCTCGTCGGCCTCGCCTACGTAGGGCAGGCTCGCGTCGGCCTCGGAGTAGACCGCGATGGCGCGGATGCCCATCCGCCTGACCGTCCGGATGACCCGGCGTGCGATCTCCCCCCGGTTGGCCACCAGCACTGACTCCATCACGCGCGGCAGCCTACTGTGTTGGCCTCGGGGGGACGACCCCCCAGACCCCCCCCCGCGTACCATCGGCTCGGACCAGCCTCCGGCCGGCCCTCCCCGCTGGCCCCGGCCTCGCGGCCGGATTGCGCCCGGTAAGGCCCCACGCAGCTCTCCACCCCCCGGACCCTCCGCGAGGCTTCGCCGGGCTTCCCTCGACCTACTCGAGCCGGCTGGCCAGGCGCTTCCCGGCGACCTCGCTTAGCGCCTCGATGACCCCCGGGTCGTACTCGACCGCGGTGTCCAGGCGCAGCCGCTCCAGCGCCGCGGCGCTGCGGTCCCGGTCGGTGGATGCACCGACCAGATCGTCGAAGGCGTTCGCGGCGCGGATGATCCTGCTGCCCACCGGTGGCTCGGGGTCATGCCCCCGGTACGGCCAGCTCTGGCAGCGCACCAGCTCGGCCACCTGGTCGAGCACGCCGGCCTTGCTGATCACTTCCGCGCCGAGCTCGGCGATGCGCCGTTGGTCCTGAATGGAGACCAGGACGGTGGCCCCGCCCGGGATCGGGTCGGGCAGCGACAGCTGACCGATGTCGTGCATCAGCGCCGCGTACTCCAGGTCGAGCAGGTCTGTCTCAGCCAGGCCGAGCTCCCGGCCGACGGCCACCGCGAGCCTGCTGACCCGGCGGGAGTGCCCGCTCTCGACGTATCCGCCCACCTCGGTGACCCTGGCCAGCGCGCGCACGGTCTGCAGGTAGGTGGCCCGGATGCCGGAGTACCTGCGGAACGCCACCTGAGTGACCAGCAGCGGCCCCATGAAGACCGCCAGCTCCGCGAGGCCCATGACCTCGGCCGCGAAGGTGATCATTATGGCCGAGACACCCGCCGCGGCCCCGAGCGGCAGTTGCAGCCGCATCTCGTCCCAGAGCGCGACCGAGAACCTGGCGTGAAGGTCGTCCGCCCGGATCAGCGCCCCGATGGTCGCCTCGACCAGCCAGCCGGCGGCGACGAGGACCGCCATCACCGCGAAGGCGACCCACCAGTGATCACGCATCCTGATCACGTCCGCGCCGACGACGGGGCGGAACGCGAACGCCACGCAGGCCACCGCGACCAGCCGGGTCGCCATCCCGGTCAGCCCGGCCGGGCGGCCCGCGGCGATGTGCGGCAACGCGCCGACGATCATGCCCACCGCGGTGACCGCGATCACCTGCAGCGCGGCCACCCGCAGCACATGGTGGAAGGGAGCGACGCGAATCAGCAGCGCGTAGGCGAGCGCGGCCGCGGTCGATATCGGCGCCGCCTCCCGGCCGCCGGGCAGCCCGAGCCTGAGCAGCTCGCCGATGGCGATGGCCGAGCCGAAGGCGATCGCGGTCCGCAGGTCCACCACGCCGGCGGCGGCCGTCCGCGCCAGGGCGGCCACGACCAACATCCCCACCGCCGCCAGCAGCAGGAGCCGCCCGGAGTCCATGGCCTGCCACGAGGGCAGCCGGTCTTCGGCCTGGCGGATCGCCACCGGTCCTCCCCGGTCAGTAGCTCTCGATGACCCGCAGCGGGGCCGTTGGATCATCGTGATCTTGCGCGGTGACCGTCTGCCGGTCAACCGGCGGGGCGGCGCGCTCGGGCAACCGCCAGCCCTCCCGGCGTAGCGCGGCGATGAACGCCTCGACCATGAAGGGATCGAACTGGCTGCCCGCTCCCTTGCGCAGCTCCTCGATCGCCTCGCTCATCCGGCGCGCCTCGCGGTAGGAGCGCGTTGACGTCATCGAGTCGAACGCGTCGGCCACCGCGATCACCCGCGCGAACTCGGGGATCTCGCCGCCGGCGAACCCCATCGGGTAGCCGGTGCCGTCGACCTTCTCGTGGTGATGCATGATGCCCGCCAGCGCCTCGTTCAGGAACCCGATCTCCCGCACGATCTCCAGGCCGCGCATCGGGTGCAGCTGAATCGCCGCGAACTCCTCCTCGGTCAGCGGCCCGGTCTTCTGCAGCACCTTGGTGGGCACGCCGAGCTTGCCCACGTCGTGCAGCATCCCGGCGAACATGATCGCCTCGGTGCGGTCGGCGCGCATGCCGATCTGGCGCGCGATCATGCCCGACCCGCGGGAGACCCGCTCGCTGTGGCCGCGGGTATAGAAATCCTTGGTCTCCACCGCCTGGCAGAGCGCCGCCATGGTGGCCGCGTAGGCCCGCTGCTGCTCGGCGAACTGCCCCATGGCCCAGCGGGCCACGAACAGCGGGACCAGCACGAGCGCCGCGGCGAACGGCCCCATCACTGTCCACAGCGCCGCGATCACCAAGCCGAGCGCCGCGTACCCCAGGTCGGAAGCCACGAGCAGCGGCAGGCTGGACTCCAGCTGGATCCGGCCCGGCCCCAGGCTGTCGTGCCGGGTCATCTGCAGGACTCCCCAGATCAGGCCCTGGTTGACCAGCACGTGCGCGGCGGCGGCCGCAGCGAACGGCACGATGATCATCGGGAAGTCACTCGTCGACGGCAGTCCGGGGTGGCCGCCGAGCTCGACGAACGCCCGGCCGGCCGCGTAGCCGGACACCGCGTACATCCCGCCGTTGAACACCCGCTCGGCCAGGAGGGTCTTGCGGCGCAGGCTGATCACGGACACGGCCCCGACCAGCGCGGCACCGATCGGGCCGAGCAGCACCACCGCGGCCAGCGTGGCCGACGAGCTCGGCGACCAGGCCGCCTGCCGCGCGGCCAGCGGGGTGGGGGTCGAGTCGCAGATCAGGAACAGGAGCATGAGCACGCCCAGCACCGTCAACCAGCTCGCGCTCAGGGGGCGGTTGGTGAGATGGGGCGCCACGATGGAGGCCGCCGCGATCACGACCGCCCCTATGTAGATCCACGCAGCCCGCGAGACCCTGCCCATGACCCCCTCGCCGTCGGCCTTCGGCCACCGTGACCGCCGCGCCCGGCGATCGACCCGGCACCGGCGGGCCACATCATGCCTGTAGCGACGTGCGACCTGCCGTGTGCCGGCACTCAGAGTAACGCTACGGAACGCTTAGGCGAAGGGCTCACCGACAACGAGAGCAACATGCACACGATGCAATGCGATGTGTAATCGAAGCGGGTCCACATAGCAGACCATAAGATCTATCGAAGATCATCGAATGCAACGACATGCCGAGCCGGCCGGCAGGATTCCGGAGTCGTCCCCGCTGGGCTAACTCAATAGCCGGTGATCTCGAGCTCGGCCCTGACCTCACGGATGCGGACCAGCACCTTGGTCCTGAGCGCGCTGGGCGCCGGCTCGGAGCAGCACCGCTGCACCAGCCGCTTCACGGCCTCTTCCAGCCCGTACTCACGCAGGCACGGCCCGCACTCATCGAGATGCTCGCGGATCTGGGCGAATCCCTTGTCCTCGATCTCACCGTCGAGGTAGTCGTACAGGCGTGCCAGTACCTCGCTACACGGCACGTCATGTGGCTTGCCGCAGCTCATCCCGCGTCCCTCCCGGGCTCGTCGCCCGATGACGACGCCTCGGTGGGGGCGGTTGACGCCGCCCGGACCAGGCCCTCTTTGGCCGCGTAGTCCTGGAGCATGTCCCGGAGCTGTCGGCGCCCGCGGTGCAGGCGCGACATCACGGTCCCGATGGGGGTGCCCATGATGTCGGCAATCTCCTTGTAGGCGAAGCCCTCGACGTCGGCCAGGTAGACCGCGATGCGAAACTCCTCGGGGAGAGCCTGCAGCGCTTCCTTCACATCGGAGTCCGGGAGCCGCTCCAGCGCCTCGGCCTCCGCGGACTTCAGTCCCGCGGAGGTGTGCGACGCGGCCCTGGCCAGCTGCCAGTCCTCGACCTCGTCCGCCCCCGTGCGCTGCGGCTCACGCTGCCGCTTGCGGTAGGTGTTGATGAACGTGTTCGTCAGAATCCGGAACAGCCAGGCCTTGAGGTTCGTGCCCTCCTGGAACTGGTGGAACGACGCGTAAGCCTTGGCGAAGGTCTCCTGTACCAGGTCTTCGGCATCGGCGGGGTTGCGAGTCATCCGCATGCCGGCGGCGTAGAGCTGATCCAGGTACGGCAGGACATCGTGCTCAAAGCGCTCGCTGCGCTCCTCGAGTGTCTCTGGGACCGGACTCACCCCCTCAGCGATCGCTGGCTGCGCACGGCCGCTCGGCCATGTGCCGGGTTGCCAACTGTCTCGGGCGGAGGATACAACGCCGGGCCCGCGGAGTTCGCGCGCCATTGCCCTCGGGACGCCACCCATGCTCAAGAGGCGGTCGTGCGCCGGGCTGGTTGCTGTGAGCACAGGCGTTGCAACACGCTCCCGCGCAGCTTCATTCCTGGGTCGTGCTCACCGCCGCAGCCGGTCCCACTTGGCCTGGCACGACACGCAGCGGGACGCCGCCGGCTTGGCCTCGAGCCGGCCCTCGGGAACCCCGCCGCCGCAGTCCACGCAGGTCCCGTACGTGCCGAGCTCGATGCGGCGCAGGGCGTCGAGCACCTCGGCGCGCTGCAGCTTGGCGAGGGCAAGCACGGCCTCGGTCCGTTCCGACTCCGAGAGATTAGCCCCGGCGTCGGCCGGATCCTGCGGGTAGTCCAGGACCCACTCGTCCTGGTCGTGTTCACCCCGCAGTACCTTGATGGACCTCTCGAGTTCAGCGCGGATTTCATCCAGACGCTTGCGAGCGGCGGCGGTATCCATCCGATACCCACCTCCTATCCGCACAGGGCCCGGTAGCGCCGATGGCTGTCCTTGCTGCCAGGCCGGTTCGGCTCTGGCTCAGAACAGCTTGTCGGGAACGCTGCCAGAGATTCCTTGCGACGCCGTGCTCCGCGATCTGCTGGAGCGGGCGGAGGCCGCGCCCGGGCCGGAGTCCGGGCCGGAGTCCGGGCCGAGCAAGCCCGGATCGACGCGCTGGGTAAGCTCCGGGCCGTTGTTGCGCACCGAGTTGACGACCGTGGATACCGGGTACGAGGTCAGCCCGATCGAGGCCGCCGGGGCGAGCAGCGCCATCAGGTCAGCCGGGTCGCTGGCGGCGGGATCGAGCCACTCCTCCCAGCGGTCGGGCTGGATGACCATCGGCATCCGGTCGTGAATCTTACCCAGGGCATCGGGCGCACTCGTGGTGATGATCACGGCCGTCCACAGCCACGCGCGCTCGTGGTCGTCCGGCAGGTCCTTGTCGCGCCAGAGCTCGTACAGGCCGGCGAAGGCCAGCGGCCCGCCGTCCTCGCGGAAGATGTAAAACGGCTGTTTAGGCCCGCCCGCCCCCCGGGCGCCCGCCCTCCCGGCGCCCGGCCCGGCCCCGCCCTTGCCGCCGGGTGAGTCCGACTCGCGGCCGTCTGGCTGCTGCCACTCGTAGTAACCGTCGGCGGGCAGCAGGCAGCGGCGGCGCTTGAACGCCTGCCGGAACGCGGGCTTGGAGTCCACGGTCTCGCCCCTGGCGTTGATGAGGCGGCTGCCGATCTTGGGATCCTTGGCCCAGTACGGCACCAGGCCCCAGCGCACCACCCGGAGCTCGCGCGCCACGTCCGGCGGCGCCGCCGCGGAGCGTGCCGTCCCGGCCGGCGGGGCCTCGGGCTCTGCCTGGGAGCCGCGGGTGCCCCGCGTGAGCACGGCGTAGACCTGCTTGGTCGGCGCGACGTTGTAGTCAGGCTGAAGCGACTCGGCGACGCGGTCGCGCTCGACACGGAACTCCTCGAGGAGTTCTATGCGCTTACGCGCGGACGCATACCGGCCACACATGTCCTCATCCTGACCCGCTTAGGGGGTTTGCCGGGATCTGGTCTTCCCTGCAAGTGTGCTCCCCCGCGGCTGGGAGGAGCACAGATTGTGCCAGTTCATAGCCAAGATCCGGGTTTGCCAAACCTCGGCCACGATTTTCGCTGAGAGCTCCCTGACCAGGGTGACTCTCCCCTCCATAGTGCCGCCCATGCGCCCGGATCGCGAATCCTTAGCTTGGCGGGTGAGCACGCGGTCCTCGGCCCGGCCGGGCCTGACCAGTACGCTCGCACCATGAAGGGTGGGCGGGCGGGAGAAAGACGGCCGGGAGAAGGACCTGCGGAATCAGGACGAGGGCCCGCCGCGGACTGGCAGGCGCCCGCCGCGGCCGGACCGGTCCGCGCCCGGCTGCGGCCGCCCGGTTCGAAGTCGGTGACCAACCGCGCGCTGGTGCTCGCCGCGCTCGCGGACGGCCCGACCGTGATCACCAACCCGCTGCGGGCCAGGGACACGCTGCTGATGGCCGAGGCTCTGCGCGGGCTCGGCGCGACGATCGAGGACGCCAGCGCCGACGCGGGCGGCGAGGCTGCGGGCGGCGGGGCGCGCGGGGCGGCCGGGGCGGGCAGGGCGGACAGGGAGGGCGTAGACACAGTCTGGCGGGTGACGCCGGGCCAGGTGAGCGGCGCGGCGTCGGTGGACGTCGGCAACGCAGGCACGGTGCTGCGCTTCGTCCCGCCCGCGGCGGCGCTGGCGCGCGCCGACGTGGAGTTCCGCGGCGACGAACGCGCGGCGGCACGCCCGGTGGGCCCGCTGCTGGCCGCGCTCCGCGAGCTCGGCGCGGTGATCCACGACCAGGGTCGCGGCGCCGTGCCGTTCGTCGTCCGTGGCCGTGGCGGAATCGGCGGCGGCACCGTCACCCTGGACGCCTCCTGGTCCTCGCAGCTCGTGTCCGGCCTGCTCCTGTCGGCCCCCCGGTACGACAAGGGTGTCGAGGTGCAGCATGACGGCCCGCGGGTCCCCTCGGCGCCGCACATCGGGATGACCGTGCAGATGCTGCGGGACGCCGGAGCGCACGTGGAGACCTGGGCCACGGCGCGCGGCACGTCCGTTCCTGATCGCTGGCGGGTGCATCCGGGCGAGCTGCGGCCCGCCGCTGTGGCGGTGGAACCCGACCTCTCCAACGCCGCGCCGTTCCTCGCGGCCGCCCTGGTGACCGGCGGCTCGGTGACGATCGACGGCTGGCCCGAGCGGACCTCGCAGCCCGCGGGCCAGATCCTGGAGCTGCTGACCCGGATGGGCGCGGCGTGCTCGCCGACCGCCGACGGCATGCGGGTCACCGGAGCGGGCACGATCCGGGGCATCACCGCCGACCTGGGCGATGTCAGCGAGCTTGTTCCCGTCCTGACCGCGCTGGCCGCGCTCGCGGACTCGCCGTCGGCGTTCACCGGCATCGGGCACATGCGCAGGCACGAGAGCGACCGGCTGGCGGTGCTGGCCGGCGAGATCGGCGCGCTCGGCGGGGACGTCATCGAGCGCGAGGACGGGCTGGAGATCCGGCCACGGCCGCTGCGCGGGGATGGCGTCCGGTTCGCCAGCCACGATGATCACCGGATGGTCATGGCCGCGGCGGTGCTCGGCCTGGCCCTGCCAGCCGGCCTGCGGGTCGGGAACGCCGGGACCGTGGGGAAGACGTTTCCTGACTTCACCGGGAGGTGGTCCGCCATGCTGGAGCGCTCCCCCTGAGCCGGCCGATCAGCCACGCCGGCCTCGACGAGGACGATGTGCGGGTGCGTCCGGGCCGGGGCTCGCGGCCGCGTACCCGGCGCCGGCCCGCCCACGAGGACGCCGCCGAGGCGTTCGTGGCCGCTGTCGACCGCGGCAGATACGCGTGCGTGCCATCGGGGGCGGGCGCGGCCGACCGGGGGATCACGGCCATGAAGGCCCGCGAGCTCGGCCGCAGGAGCGTCGTGGTCGGGGACACGGTCAGCCTGGCCGGCGACGTCTCCGGCGCGCCGGGAACGCTGGCCCGGATCGTCCGGGTCGCCCCCCGCCGGTCGGTGCTGCGGCGCTCGGCCGACGACACCGACCCGGTGGAGCGCGTGATCGTGGCCAACGCCGACCAGCTCGGGATCGTCACCGCGCTGGCGGATCCGCCGCCCCGGCCCCGGCTGATCGACCGCTTCCTGGTCGCGGCCTACGACGCCGGGCTGGACCCGCTGCTCTGCCTGACCAAGTCAGACCTGGCCCGCCCGGACGGCATCCTCGCGCTCTACACCCCGCTCGGCGTCCGCTACCTGGTCACCGGCCAGCCCCTGGCCGAGACCGTACTTGACGAGCTCCGGGCGGTGCTGGCCGACCGGATCAGCGTTCTCGTCGGCCATTCGGGGGTGGGCAAGTCCACCCTGGTCAACGCCCTGATCCCGGAGGCCGACCGGGCGGTGGGCATGGTCAACCCGGTGACCGGGCGCGGCCGGCACACCTCGTCATCCGTGGTCGCGCTGCGCCTGCGCGACGGAGGCTGGATCATCGACACGCCGGGACTGCGCAGCTTCGGCCTGGGGCACATCGCGCCGGACCGCGTCGTGGCGGCGTTCCCCGACCTGGCCGAGGGGGTCTCCGGCTGCCCCCCGGCGTGCAGCCATCTCGAGCCGGACTGTGCCCTGGACGAATGGGTCGCCGAGCACGACGACGCCAGCGGCGCGCTGGCCGCCCGGCTGGACTCGCTCCGGCGCCTGCTCCGCAGCCGCGAAGGCGACGACG
>DASYXX010000925.1:0-8073 GCA_035934395.1 Streptosporangiaceae bacterium | reverse complement strand
GTGAGGGCCATCTCCTTGGGCGTCAGCACCGGCGGGCGGTCCGACGGAAGCCGCTTGCCGTAGCCGGTGTAGGAACCGCGGGTGGCACGCTGGCGGATCGGGCTGAAGATCTGCAGGACCTGTGTCCTGGACAAGGTCTCGTGCTCCATGAGCTGCAGCACGAGATCGTCCAGCACCTCCCGGTACTGGACCAGGATCTCCCAGGCCTCGTCGTGCGCCGACTCGATCAGGCGGCGCACCTCCTCGTCGATCGCGGACGCGATCTCCTCCGAGTAGTCCCTGCTGTGCGACATCTCGCGGCCCAGGAACGGCTCGCCGTCCCCGGTGCCGAACTTGCGGGCGCCGAGCCGCTCGCTCATCCCGTACTCGGTGATCATGCCGCGGGCGATCTGGCTGGCCTTCTCGATGTCGTTGGCCGCGCCGGTGGTGGGCTCGTGGAAGACCAGCTCCTCGGCGGTGCGGCCGCCGAGCAGCATCGCGAGCTGGTCCATCATCTCGGCCCGGCTGACCAGGAACTTGTCCTCGGCCGGGGCCGAGGCCGTGTAGCCGAGCGCCCGGCCGCGCGGGATGATCGTGATCTTGTGCACCGGGTCGGCGTTCGGCAGCGCGTGGCCGACCAGGGCGTGCCCGCCCTCGTGGTAGGCGATGATCTTCCGTTCCTTCTCGGACAGCAGCACGCTCTTGCGCTTGGGGCCGGCCGTGACCCGGTCGATCGCCTCCTCGAGCGAGGCCATCGAGATCCGGGTCTGGTTGCCCCGGGCGGTCAGCAGGGCGCCCTCGTTGATCACGTTGGCCAGGTCGGCCCCGGTGAACCCGGGGGTCCGGCGCGCGATCATGTCAAGCTCGACGTCCTCAGCGAACGGCTTGCCGCGCGCGTGGACCCGCAGGATGCCCTTCCGACCGGCCAGGTCCGGCTGGGCCACGACGATCTGGCGGTCGAACCGGCCCGGACGCAGCAGGGCCGGGTCCAGGATGTCGGGCCGGTTCGTGGCCGCGATCACGATGACCCCGCCCTTGGTCTCGAAGCCGTCGAGCTCGACCAGCAGCTGGTTCAGCGTCTGCTCGCGCTCGTCGTGGCCGCCGCCGAATCCGGCGCCGCGGTGCCTGCCGACCGCGTCGATCTCGTCCACGAAGACGATCGCCGGGGCGTTGGCCTTGGCCTGCTCGAACAGGTCACGGACCCGGGAGGCGCCGACACCGACGAACATCTCGACGAAGTCCGAGCCCGAGATCGAGTAGAACGGCACCCCCGCCTCGCCCGCCACGGCGCGCGCCAGCAGCGTCTTGCCGGTGCCCGGCGGGCCGTACAGCAGCACGCCCTTCGGGATCTTCGCCCCGATGGCCTGGAACTTGCCCGGGCTCTGCAGGAATTCCTTGATCTCCTGGAGCTCCTCGATCGCCTCGTCGGCGCCGGCCACGTCGGCGAACGTGGTCTTGGGCGTGTCCTTGGTGATCAGCTTGGCCTTGGACTTCCCGAAGTTCATCACCCGCGATCCGCCGCCCTGCATCTGGTTCATGATGAACAGGAACAGCAGGATGATCAGCAGGAACGGCAGCCAGCTGAGGATCAGCGTGAAGATCGAGCCGCCCTTGGGCACCTGGACGTTGTAGCCCCCCGGCAGCTTGCCCGCCGCGGCCTGCTGCTGCAGGGTGGTAGCGAGCTGCTGGCCCTGGTTGCCGACCCAGGACGCCTGGTAGGCCTGGCCGCTGGTGGTGGTGATCTGGATCGTCTGGTCGGTGTCGATCAGCAGGGCCGACTTGACCTTGCCCTGGTCGATGAGCCCGATGACGTAGGAGGTGTCCTTCTGCTGATAGCTGGTGCCCGAGCTGGCGTACCGGTACAGGAAGAAGAACAGCAGCAGCACGACGAGGACGGCAACGAACGGCCCGCGGAAGTAGCGCTTCACATCCATCGATGAACGGCCTCGCCGGCAGCGGGCCGACCCCTCCTGACGAGCCTCAGGTCCCGCCGCCCCCCGGGGGAACGGCCAGACGTCCTAGTGGCCACGCGCAGCTTTCCTTTCCGCCCCGCGTGATAAACGGGAATACTCGACGGTACACCGGGCCGGCTGCTACTGACACGAACGAGGCGCCTCGGACGCACGCAGCCTCGCCAGTCCTTTACCCCGTGAACGCTGTTACTCTCCGGTTCTGTTCCCCGCCCCTTCCCGTCATCTCAAGTTGTGTTCGCCGCCCCGCATGGGCTGCTCCGGGCCGTCCGGGGACGCCCCGGCGGCGACTGCGTACACGTGCGGGGCCAGGGTTCCGATGAACGGCAGGTTCCGGTAGCGCTCTGCGTAGTCGAGCCCGTAGCCGATGACGAACGCGTCCGGAATGTCGAAGCCCACGTAGGCCACGTCGACCTCTGTCCGGGCGGCGGCGGGCTTGCGCAGCAGCGCGCATACCCGCAGCGTGGCGGGGCCGCGTGACTGCAGGTTCCGCACCAGCCAGGACAGGGTGAGGCCGGAATCCACGATGTCCTCGACGACCAGCACGTGCCGGTCGGTGATGTCGCAATCGAGATCCTTGAGGATGCGCACGACGCCGGAGGACTTGGTGCCCGAGCCGTAGGACGAGACCGCCATCCAGTCCATCTGCACGGGAAGCCGCATCGCGCGCGCCAGGTCGGCCATCACCATGACCGCGCCCTTGAGCACGCCGACGAGGAGAAGTTCGCGATCGGCGTAATCCGCGTCGATCTGGGCGGCAAGCTCCGCGATGCGATGCTGCAGCCGCTCCGGAGTGATCAGCACGTCCTCCAGGTCGGCGCCCATGTCAGTCGCGTCCACCCGCGCCCTCCCGGTTGCTTGCCTGGCGGGGGGTCGACGAGGGCTCGTCCTCCCGTTGGTTAGCGCTGAAGGTCAGCTTGCCATACCGGCGCTGGCCGCGGATGCCGCCGGGCAGGTCCGCGCCGCGCTGGCCGTGCCAGCCGGTCACCAGGGCGTCCAGCGCGGCGACGTGGCCCGAGGTCAGCGCGCCCGGGCGGCAGCCGGCCGCGATCGCGGCGTTCCTGAGCACCCGGGACCTGATCGCCGCGGGCAGGGCGGCCAGCTCCTCGATGGCGAGCCCAGGCCCGGCCGCGGCGGTGCTGCCCCGGGGCGACGCCCCCCGGCCACCCCCCGCGATGCGTTCTGATGCGGTTTGGGCAAGGAAGTCCAGGAGATCGGCGTCTGCACGCAGCAGATCGGCGCTACGGGCCAGAGCCTCGGTCACGCCGGGGCCAAGCTCTCGCTCCAGGACCGGGAGCAGCCGGTGGCGGACCCGGGCCCGGGCGTAGCCGGGGTCGGCGTTCTGCGGGTCGTCCCACGGCTCCAGGTTCTGGGCAGCACACGCGGCCCGTGTCTCCGCGCGGCTGATCCCGAGCAGCGGGCGCAGGTAGCGGCCGTTGCGTTCGGGCATTCCGGCCAGCGAGCGCGCGCCGGAGCCGCGCGCCAGGCCGAGCAGCACGGTCTCGGCCTGGTCGTCCCTGGTGTGGCCGAGCAGGATCACGGCGGCCCCGGACGCGGCCGCGGCCCGGTCCAAGGCCCTGTACCTGGCCGCGCGCGCGGCCGCCTCCGGACCCGGGTAGTCCCCGGGATCGGCCGGACTTGCGGCCCCCGGGTCGGCGGAACCCGTCGCCACCCCGCCGCCCGGGCCCGGGGCCACCGTGCCAGTCGGGCCGTGGCACCTCGCCGCGCCGGGCCGGGCTGCCACGGCGGCGCTGAGGCTCAGCACCGGATCGAGACCGATGGCCGTGAGGACCTCCGCCACCTTGGCGGCCTGCTCCGCCGATCCGGCCTGCAGCCCGTGATCGACGGTGACGCCGCCCGCGCTCAGGCCGAGCCGGGGCGCCTCGAACGCGGCCGCCGCGGCCAGGGCCAGCGAGTCGGCGCCGCCCGAGCAGGCGACCAGCACCAGGTCACCGGGTTCAAGCCGGGCCCTGGCCAGGCAGCGGCGGACGCCGAGCCTGACCTGCGCGACCGCGGGATCCGGGCCCATGCCTTGTCACACTCCTCGCGGAGCTCGCTCCCGGCCGAGGGGCCTACCGGTCCCGTTCACAGCCCGCAGAGCCCCCCGGGCCGGATGAATGAACCGTTGGGCTCACCATAACAAGACCTCCGGTACATCCATCGACGTGAAGCGGGGCCGGGAGCCGACCAGCCCGTTCCATGCGTCATACGTGTCTCGTCAGTCCCACCAGCATCCAGCAGTCGGCACTGAGGGCCGCCATAGCTCAGCTCGCGGCCGCGCCGCTGCCGTCCACCCTGCCGTCCTGCGTGCCGTTGTCATGCGCGCCGTCGACCCGGGCGAGCCAGGACTGCGGGCTGGAGATCTCGTCCCGGGTCGGGAGGGTTTCCGGAGACGTCCAAACCTTGTTGAACACCTCCATTCCCGCCTCTTCCACCACGGCCTTGACGAACCGCGACCCCTGCTCGTACTGCTTCATCTTCAGGTCGATGCCGAGGATCCGGCGGATGGCCTGCTCGATCCGGCCGCCGCTGACCCGCCGGGCCGAGAACTTGGCCCTGATCTCCTCCACCGAGGGCACCACCTTCGGGCCGACCGCGTCCATCACGTAGTCGCCGTGGCCCTCCACCAGCGTCATTACCGCCGTCAGCCGGTCCAGGATCTCGCGCTGACGCGGGCTCTGGATCGCCTCGATCAGGCTCTCGCCGCCGCCGCGGACCGCGCCGGCCACCGCGTCGGCCGCGGACCGGAGCCGCTCCAGGATCGAGGCCGGGTCCAGGTCCGAGGCCAGCAGGAACTCGGTCATCTGCTGCTGCACGTAGGGACGCAGCCAGGCCACCGAGGTGAACTGGGTCCGGTGCGTCTCCTCGTGCAGGCACACCCAGCGCCGGAAGTCGTGCGGGTTGACCCCGAGCTCGCGCTCGACCATCACGATGTTCGGCGCGACAAGGGTCAGCCGGCCCGCGGGGGCATCCATGGTGCCGGACGGCGCGTCCGGATCGGGCGGCAGGAACAGCTCGTACTGGCCGAGCACCCGCCCGGCCAGGTAGGCCAGGATCAGGCCCGCCTGCATGCCGGTGACCCGCGACCCGACCGCGGTGATCACCGAGCCCGGCGGCGGCGCCGTGCCCCGCTGCTGCATATGCTCCACCAGCGGGTCGAGCACGACCCGGAACCCGTCGACGTTCGCGCGGATCCACCCCGGCCGGTCCACGACCGCGATCTTGCCGCCGTCGCCGGAGCCGGGCAGCCCGGTCACCTCGCGGACGGGCTCCTGTACGGCGGCCGCGAGCCCGCGAAGCTCGGCCACCACCTTCCTGGCCTCGGCCATGCTGACCTGGGGGCCTGGCCGCGCCCACCTGACGCCCGTAGACGTGGCTACATTCCAGTCGATCATCTGCGAGGTGCTCACACCCCCACCGTACGTTGGCTGGCCGCCTGCCCGGAGACCCACCGGGTCAATGCGGACGCCGGGGCCCTCCCGGCGAGCCCGTTTAGCGACAGCCGCAGGCGGCCAGGGCGGTGGCCAGCCTGGTCATGTCGTCGGCCGCCGCGATCAGGCCGTTCTTAGGCAGCTGGTCGGCCATGAACGCGAACGCGAGCAGCTGGCCGTTCCTGGCGTAGGCGATCCCGGCCAGCGACACCACGGTCAGCAGGTTGCCGGTCTTGGCCCGGACGACCCCCTTCGCCGGCGGCCCCAGGTCGTTGAAGACGCTGCCGCCGGGGGCCAGCGTGCCGGAGAAGCCGGCCACCGGCAGGCCGGTGATGACCGGCCGCAGATCCGGCTGGCCCGGCGCGGCGGCCAGGCGGATCAGGTGCACCAGCGTGTTGGGGGTGATCTGGTCCTGCGGCGACAGGCCGCTCCCGTCGACCAGCGAGATCCCGCCGACGCCAAGCCTGCGCAGCACCCCGGTCTCCGCGGCGGCCGCGCCGCTGAACGAGGCGGGGTGACCGGTCGCGATCGCGACCTGCCGGGCCAGGTTCTCCGCGATAACGTTGTTGCTCTCGGTGAGCATCTGCTCGATGATCTCGGCGAGCGGCGGTGACGACACCGCCGCGATCGTGGCTGTTCTGCCAGCCACGGGGCCGCGCGCCGCGACCGTCTGGGTCACGGCGCCGAGCACGCTGATCCCGCGGTCGGCCAGCAGCGAGGCGAAGTCCTGCGCCGCGCTGGCCGCCGGGGTGGTCGAGCGGGGCCGGAGGTTGCCTGGCACGTCAGCGTCCTGGGGCGCGCCGCCCGGGGTCAGCCGGCCCTGGTCGACTTCCAGCGGCACGATCGCCGTGACGTTGCCCGAGGCGACGTCGTCCGGGGCCCAGCCGGGACCCAGCCCCGGCCCGGTGAACAGCGAGGCGTCGTAGCGCAGGTGCACCGCGTGCACCCCCCTCGCCCGCAGCGCCCGCGCCGTTTCCGCCGCCAGCGACGCCAGCGTGGCGGGCTGCGGGTAGTCGGAGGCCGGGGGCCGGCCGGCGGCCAGCGTCGGATCGCCTCCGCCCACGAGGATGACCGATGATCTCGTCGGACCGGCCACGACCCGGGTGGTGAGCCGGGCGGCCGGGCCGAGAACCTCGAGCGCGGCGGTCGCGGTCGCCAGCTTCGCGGTGGAGGCGGGGGCGAAGGCGGAGCCGCCCAGGCGGGAGAGCAGCACCTGTCCGGTGGACAGATCGTCGACCACCGCGCCGACGTGCGGGCCGAGCGCGGGCGAACCGAGAATGCCCGACAGCGCGGCGGTCACCCCCGCAGCCGTCGTCAGCTCCGCGGCTTGCCGGAGCTTTCCGGCATGCGCGGTGCCGGTGACCAAGGGGTCTACCGGGCTGAGCACCGGCCCGGCCCCGGCGAGGCCCCGCGCGGCCACCGTCGGCAGCCGCCATAGGGCCAGGCGCGGCGGCAGCATGTGCGCCACGGCGGCCCCGGCGGCGATCGTGAACACACTCAGCAAGGCCAGCGACAGCCACGCCGCGCGACGGAGCCGGCCCACCCGTTCACCACCTTCCGCGAAATGCTTACTCCCGCCGGGCGCCGGGGGACCCGAACCGGGTAAAAATCGAGGCAATGCAGTCAACCATCTAAGTGGGTGGGAACGTGGAGTTCGATGTCACCGTCGAGATCCCCAAGGGCCAGCGCAACAAGTACGAGGTGGATCATGAGACCGGCCGGATCCGGCTGGACAGGATGCTGTTCACCTCCACTCGATACCCGGCTGACTACGGCTTCATCGAGGGCACCCTGGCCCCCGACGGCGACCCCCTCGACGCGCTGGTCCTGCTGGACGAGCCTACGTTCCCTGGGTGCCTGATCCGCTGCCGGGCCATCGGCATGTTCCGGATGCGGGACGAGAAGGGCAGCGACGACAAGGTGCTCTGCGTGGCGGCGACCGACCCCCGGATGGCGCACCTGGTCGACATCGAGGACGTCTCGGAATTCGAGCTCCTGGAGATCCAGCACTTTTTCGAGGTTTATAAGGAGCTGGAGCCCGGCAAGCTGGTGGAAGCGGCCAACTGGGTGAACCGCGCCGCGGCGTACGCCGAGATCGACGCGTCCATGCAGCGCCTGGCCCGGTCAGAGGCCGGCCAGCCTGGCCAGGACGCAAGTCGCGCCCCTGGTGACTCATGAGCGACACTGAGTAGTGTTCGCCGGAACGCAGGCGGGGAGGTGCCGTGGATCACGCCGAGGACGTGCTCACCAAGGCGCCGCTGTTCGAGGGCCTCGATGAGGAGGGGACGAGGGCGCTGCGGGCCGGGGTGACCGAGGTCCTGCTCACCCGCGGCGAGCGGTTGTTCGACGAGGGCGACGCCGGTGACCAGCTGTACGTGGTGCTGGACGGCAAGATCAAGCTCACCAGGGCCTCTGCCGACGGCCGGGAGAATCTGACCAGCGTGCTCGGGCCGGGCGAGATGTTCGGCGAGCTGTCGCTGTTCGACCCGCGGCCCCGCACCATGGGCGCCGTCGCGGTCACCGACGCCAGGCTCGCCGCCCTCGACCATGACGACCTGCGGAAGTGGCTGGCCGACAAGCCCGAGGTGGCCATGCACCTGCTGCGCGCCCTGGTCCGGCGGCTGCGCCGCACCAACGACGTGCTGTCCGACCTGGTGTTCACCGACGTGCCCGGCCGGGTGGCCAAGGCCCTG
>DASYXX010000912.1:0-3348 GCA_035934395.1 Streptosporangiaceae bacterium | reverse complement strand
AGGGCCCGGCGCGAGGGTGGCGACATACCGGCTGACTGACCCGAGCAGCAGTGCCCCGAAGCCGCCGGCGCCGCGGGAGCCGACCACGAGCATCGAGGCGTCGGCGGCGGCCTCGGCCAGAGCCCGGGCGGGCCGGCCCTGCAGCAGCGCGGTCTCCACCGCGACATCCGGCTCGGCCTCGGTCGCGCAGGCGGCCGCGGTGGCGAGGGCCTGCTCGTAGAACCGGCGGATCGCGTCCGCGACGGTGTCCGGCGTGCTGTGCGGGCCCGGCTGCCACGACATCCTGCGCAGTAGCACCGGCACGGCCACGATCCGCAGCGAGGCGCCGCGCAGCGCCGCCTCGCGGGCCGCCCATTCCACGGCCCGCAGGGACGGGTCAGAGCCGTCCGTTCCCGCTATGACGACATTGCCTGCCATAGCCTTCCTCCTTCTGTGCGGTTACCGCCGGCCGAGCGGTCTGCTCCGCCCACCTTCTGCCCGGAGATCGGGCCCGGCCAGAGGCATTTGGGCCCTGACCTAGAGGACCTTGGCCCCTCAGCAGCGGATGGCCGGCCCGGCAGGCTGTCGTGCATGGTGGTTCTTAAGAAAGAGCGTGAATCCTGTTCAGATCCCCCTAAGAGCCCGCGTGCGCCGATCAGCGGCCCGGAGTCTCCATACCCTGGAGGTCAATACCCTGGAGGTCACGGAGGGTGGATCACGCGAGCTAAGGAGCATGTGGCTGTGTCGGGCGTTTCGGCTGAGAGTCCTCAGCACAGGGGCGATGGCCCCGCGACCGTGCTGGTGGTCGAGGATGACCCGGCCATCACGACGCAGCTGGTCCGCGGCCTGACCCTGGCGGGGTACGAGGCCTCGAGCGTGGCGACGGGGGGCGACGCGCTCGGCCGGCCGGCCGCGGACGTCGTCCTGCTTGATCTGGGGCTGCCGGACATCGACGGCGTGGAGGTATGCCGTCAGCTCCGGGCGCGCTCGGACAGTGCCATCATCGTGATCACGGCGCGCGGCGAGGAAAGCGACCGCGTGCTGGCGCTGGATCAGGGCGCCGACGACTACATGGTCAAGCCGTTCGGCCTGGCCGAGCTGCTGGCCAGGATCCGCGCGGTGCTGCGGCGGAGCCGGCCGCAGGACAGCGAGCTGCTCCGGCACGGGGATCTGGTGGTGGACCTGCGGACCGGCAAGGTAACCGTGGCGGGCACCGAGGTGGCGCTCACGCCCAAGGAATTCGGCATCCTGGAGTGCCTGGCCACCGATCCCGGACGGGTGGTGACCCGTCAGGAGATCATGGAACGCGCCTGGGATTCGCACTGGTACGGCCCGATGAAGGTCCTCGACGTGCACGTCGCCTCGCTTCGCAAGAAGCTCGGCGAGCCCAAGCTGATCGAGACGGTCTACGGGCGCGGCTTCCGGCTGGCTGACTCCCGGTGAGACGGCGCCTGCTGCTGGCCCTGGTCGGGCTGACCGGCGCGATCCTGATCGGGGCGGTGATCCCGCTGGGCCTGCGGGCTTCCGCGCACGACTACAACGGGTACGTGGAGGACGCCCAGTCCCGGGCCAGGACGGCCGCTGCCGCGGCGGAAGAGCTGCTGGCCGACAGCCTGTCCGGCCCCGAGCTTGGCCAGGACCTGGCCGCCGCCGCCCACGGCGGCGACGGCCTCGTCGTCCTGTCGCCGCACGGCGCCACCCTCAGGAGAGCCGGGCCCCCGGTCGTGGTTCCGGCGTCTCTCCTGGGCCAGGCCGAGCGGTCGGGCACGCTCGTGACCGATGTCACGCACGACCGGGTGCTCGTGGTGGTGCCCGTGCGAAGCGGTGGCCAGACGGTGGGCTTCGTGGTGCTGTTCCGCCCGATGGAGCGGCTCGAGTACGTGCTCCGGACGTTCTGGCTGACTCTCGTCCTGATCGCCGTGGCCGCCCTGGCCGCGGCCGTGCTCATCGGGCTGGGCCTGTCCCGGTGGGCGGCCAGGCCGCTGGCCGTGCTGGACAGCGCGGCCAGCAAGCTGGGTGACGGGGACCTCTCCGCGCGGGCGCCCGCCGCCGCCTGCCCGGCGGAGTTCCGCCGTCTCGCCAACACGTTCAACACGATGGCGGGGCGGCTGGAGACGCTCGTGCACGACAACCGCGCGGTCATCGAGGACGTGTCGCACCAGCTCCGCACGCCGCTCGCCGCGCTGCGGCTGCGGCTCGACCTGCTGGCCCAGGACTCTGGTGAGGCCTCGGACTTCGCCGGGGCTCTCGACGAGGTCGCGAGGCTCTCCCGCCTGGTCGACGGGCTGCTCGCGGTGGCCAGGGCCGAGAATGCCACGCCGGCTGCGGTGGCCGTCCAGGTCGAGCAGGTCATCGGGGAGCGCATCGCGGCCTGGGCCCCGGTCGCCGCCGAGCAGGGCATCCGGCTCACCTCGCCCGAGCTGCCGCCGGTATACGCCCAGATCGCCGACGGCTACCTGGAGCAGATCCTGGACAACCTGATCGCCAACGCCGTGGACGCGGCCGGGGCGGGCGACCGCATCACGGTGAGTGCTGCGACCATGCAAGAGCGCGTACAGGTCGTGGTCGCGGACGACGGGCCGGGGATGAGCCAGGCCGAGATGAACCGGGCGTTCCGCCGGTTCGCCACCAGCACGGCGGGCGGCTCGGGCCTGGGCCTGGCCATCGTCTACCGGCTGGCCAGCTCGAGCGGCGGCTCGGCCAGGCTCAGCGCCACCGAAGGCGGCGGCCTGACCGTGACCGTGGAGCTTCCCCGTGCCGAGCCCGCCAGGCTGGCCGTGGCCGGCCGCGTGTCCGGCCGGGCCAGGTGAGCCACGCGCTGTTACCGGCTCAGCACCAGCCGGTGGGTGTGGCGGCCGGTCAGGGCGACGGCGAGGCCGAGCACGCCGACGTCACGCAGGGTCAGGTCGGAAAGCCCGCCGGTCACGGTGAGCGAGATCACGATCTCGAGCAGCAGGATGGCCGCCGCGGCGGCGACGGCCCTGGGCGCGATCCCCGCGATCATCGCGACGGCCAGCACCAGGAGCAGCCAGCCGTGGGCCAGGACCAGGACCACCGCGATCGAGGACGTCGCCGACACGACCGGGACGTACCCGGTCCACAGCGCGGGCGTGACCAGCTCGTGATAACCGAACCACGCGAGGACCAGTCCCAGGAGCACCCGGCCCAGGGTCGGGGCCCACTCGCCCGCGAGCTGCCCGGCCTGGTCCGTCCAGCTCGGGGACGCGGCCGGCCCCGGAGCGGCCCGGGCCGCGGGCCGGGATGCTGCTGGCCTGCTCATGGCCGCCTGCCGGCTCCGGTCCGGGCTCAATGCACGATCCTGCCCTGAGCGTCGGTGACCACCAGGCCATCGTCACCCAGGCTGTAGTC
>DASYXX010000905.1:0-2836 GCA_035934395.1 Streptosporangiaceae bacterium | reverse complement strand
CCACCCCCATAGCTTGGGTTTTAACCTTTTGCCTGTCGGCTGGTGTGTCTGTTTTGTCTTTTGCTGCCGGTTTTGGTGGGTACTGGGTGGCGGGGTGCTGGGCCGGTGGCGGTGCCTTTGGGTCTGCCGGGGCCGGGCCGGCCGGGTTTTGCGACACGGGCGGGGGTGCCCAGGCGGGGGCGGATGTTTGCAAACCCGCGGCGGACTCGTCCAGGTGATAGGGGCCGGGCGGGGTCGGGGCGTTGTTCCCAGGGGCGGCGCAGGTCGGCGGCCAGCGGCCGGGCGAGCAGCAGCTGGGCGTAGGCGGCCATGACCAGGCGGGCCCACCGGTCGGCCTGGCGGGGGGTGCGGATTTTGGCGGCGGTTAAGCCGAGGGTGCCCTTGGCGAATTTGAAGGCGTGCTCGGCGTCGAAGCGGGCCAGGTAGGCGCGCCACAGCTCGTCCAGGGACAATGGCGCGGGGCCGGCGTGCCATAGCCACATGGCCTTGAGGGGCTCGCGGCCGCCGGGCAGGTGGTCGACGGTGACGTGGAGCAGGGTGCCGCGCAGCACCGGCAGGGCGCCGTCCCAGCCGGCGAACCATCCGCGGTCGCCGTGGATCACCGGGTGCACGTCGTGCCAGGCGTCGATGCGGACGGTGCCATACAGCGGGGTAGCGGGCAGGACCAGGCACTCGCCGGGCTCGGGGTTGGACTGGTCGGGGTCGTCGTGCTTGTGGCAGGCCACCCGGATGCCGCGCTTGCCGGGGCGGCCTTGCTTGCCGGGCCAGGTGGCCGGGTCGTGGTAGAACACGCTGCGGACGGGCAGCCGGATGAGCAGGTGAACCGGGCAGCCGGCCAGGGCGGCGGTCAGCGCGGCGGCGCTGTAGCCGGCGTCGAAGATGACCAGCGGCGCGCCGGCGCCGCCGCTGCCGGCTGCGTGCAGGCGGCGCAGCAGGTTTGTCACCTGCCGGATCGTCTGCCGGGTGCGGGTGGCCTGGGTGGTGCGCTCGACGTCGATGAGGGCGGCCCAGGCGGTGCGCAGGTGCCCGATCGCGGCGGTGAACTGGTACTCCCAGCCGGGAATGGTCTTGCGGGTCCCGTCGCAGCGGCACGCGTCATGATGGACCTGCTCGCGGCCGGGTGAGCACTCGGCGTCCGGCCGGGGATACGGGGTGGCGTCGATCGCGAACCGCTGCCGCCGCCAGCGCGCGCACGCGTCCTGGACCTGCGCGGCTGCCGGCGCGGGCAGGCCGGCCAGGGCGCGTTCGAGCAGGCCGTAGTCAATCTTGTCGTGCTCAGCCACCCAGGCCCGTCCCTCGGCCCCGTCGGCCAGCGGCGGCAGCGTCCCGGTCAGCAGCGCCGCGAGCTTCTCCTGGTCGATCTGCCCCGCGGCTAACGCGTCATACAGCGCGCCGTGACCGCGGCGGAACGCCGGCACCAGCGACAGCTGAACCAGCGACGTCACCGCGTGATCAGCGCACAAGATCGCATCGCATAATTCGAACAGCGCGTCCGGCCGCGCGGCCAGGCACGCATACAGCCCGGCACGGAACTCCCGCAGCGCCCGGTACCCCAGGTACCGCGCCACAGCACCGGCGACCTGCGCCGCATCCGGCGGCTGCGCCGCCAGCCCGGCCAGGCTCACCACCAGGACACCATCCGCGCCACCTGCGCCTGCGATGGTTTGCAGCCGCCCGCCCGGTCGTGAGAGCGTATCCAGCACGGCCGTTTCCTTCCTCGCTGTGGATGTGTCGCAACACCCAGCATGAGGGAAACGGCCGTACTGCGCAGGGAACTACCGCATACGCGCGAACTGCATAGCTATAGACCGAAATGAATCGAATCTAGGTTAAAACCTAAGCTATGGGGGTGGATGGCCCATCGACCACACGGCCAGCACGCGCGGGAGGCGGCGAAAGCCGCATAACGGGCGGCCGCCGACCCAGTGGCGGGCGGCCCTGTGGCGGGCGGCCCGGTGGCGGGCGGCGCCGGCCGGGGCTGGCGCCGCGGAGCGCATCCTGCCTACGTCACGCCGCAAACGATCACTGAGCCGACTCCTCGGCTGACCGCGGCCCCGGCACACGCACGCGTCACGCCGGCCTCGTCCGCCCACCGTCGTGCCCGTGACCCGCATAGCGAGCAGTGGCGCCGGCCACGCCGGGCCCGGCCAGGCGCAAGCAGGCCGCCCGGGGCCGCTAGTCATCGGAGCCGACGACGGGGCCCGCGGTGACCCAGGAGTCGAAGCGCTTCTCCGCCGTGGCCACGGTGAGCTCATCGCCGTGCCCGGGCAGCACCCGGGTCGTGCCGGGCAGGGTCAGCACATGCTCGCCGATCGAGCTGAGCTGCTGGGAGAAGTCGGGGAAGTCGTTCTCGTGCGGGACCGGCCCGGCGGCGGACAGCACGTCGCCGACGAAGACAGCCCGGAGGTCGTCGCTGTACAGGCAGACCGAGCCAGGGCTGTGCCCGGGGGCATGGATCACCTCCAGCGCCACGTCGGCAACCTCGAAGATGCCCCCGTCCTCCATCTCGATCTCCGGATCCTCGTCCGGATGGGCTTCGCGCCAGAAGACGCGGTCCTTGGGATGCAACGCCACCGGGGCTTCGTCCCTGGCCGCCACCTCGACCGCGGCCCCGGCGTGGCTGGCATGGCCGTGGGTGCAGATCACCGCCAGCACCTCGCGGTCGCCCACGGCGGCCAGCACGGGCTCCGCGTCCCGGCCCGGGTCGACGACGATGACCTCCTGGTCATCGCCGATAATCCACGTGTTGACCCTGGTTCCCGCCTGCTCGATCCGCGCCTCCATGGCCACCTGCCTCCTTGCGTATCGAAGAACGAGTTCACCGCCCGCTCACCGG
>DASYXX010000891.1:0-1680 GCA_035934395.1 Streptosporangiaceae bacterium | reverse complement strand
CGGGCGCATGCTGAGTACGTCGGCCGCGGAATCGACCTGGGAGGCGTTTATTCCGAACGCCGCGAGCAGCTGCGGGGTGGCCACGTACACCTGTCCGGAGAACTGGCGTCCGGCCGCGGCGTGCTGGAGTGTGGCGCTGGTTGAGTCCAGCGCGATGACCTCGTGGGAGCCGAGCCCGGCCGCGATGTCGCGCGCGGACGCCGCCATCGACCGCAGCCTGGCGCCGGTGACGGTGGCGCTGGGTCCGCCGCAGGGGCTGCACCCCTGCCCGTTGGGCGGGTAGACGATGACCTGGTTCGACGCCAGGTTGGGCCCGGCGTAGTCAAGGACGTTCGCGTAGCGCTGCGCGGCGAGGATGGCGACCAGGACGCCGATCAGCACGCCGAGGCTGATGGCCGCGAGGGCCGAGCCCGAGCGGGCCCGGTAACGGGCCAGGTCCCGCAGGGCCAGGCGCACCGAGATAGGCGCCCGCCCGCTGAGCCGGCCCAGCAGGGACAGGCACAGCGGGGCCAGCAGGATCACGGCCACGATGATGAGGACAAGGCCGAGAACAAGCTCGGGGTTCCCGCCACCGCTGCTCAGGCTGCTGCCTGCGTAGGACAGCAGGAACCCGGCGACGATCAGGAGGACGACGCCGGGCACCGCCGAGCGGTGCACCTGCTTCGGCGGGGCGGGCCTCCCGGACAGGGCGGTCACGATCGGGACCCTGGTGATCGAGCGGGCCGGGCGCGAGGCGGCGAAGTACGTGGCCAGCACCGCCAGGCCCATCGACGGGCCGATCACGACCCACGGCAGCTGGAAGGTGCCGATCACGTGGTGGGCGCTCGACTCGACGGTTGGCCGGTAGGCCAGCCAGGCCAGCAGGCCGAGCGCGGCCCCGACGACGGCGCCGACGACCCCGACCAGGACGCCGTTGGCCCGCATCACGAGGCGGATGTTCTTGTCGGCGGCGCCCTGGGCGCCGAGCATCCCGAGCGAGCGCAGCCGGCGCTGCGCCAGCACGGTGAAGCCGCCGACCCCGACCAGCGCGATCAGCAGCATGCCGACCGTGGCGAGCGCGAGCACGATCGTCTCGGGGTTCAGCGCGTTGCTGTTCGACGCCTGCTGCAGCGTCACGACGTTCGAGCCGAGGGAGGTCGGACTCGCGCCCGGGGCGTCGAACAGCACCGTGACCTGGCTCGGGGAGCTGACCTGGCCGGGAGCCACGAGGGCGAACTCGTCGAGCAGGCTCTGCGGGTTCTCGACGATGCCTGTCACGCGGCGGGCGACGCCGCCCTGGTGCCACACGTCCCCGATCCTGAGGTTGAACGCCGAGGCCACGCCGTCGGTCACGGCCACCTGGCCCGGGCCCGCGGGGTACTGCCCGCTGACCAGCGCGAGCATCGGCTGCCCGAACGAGCCGTGCGGGTTCTGAGCGCGCAGCTGGTAGGTGCTGACCGAGCCGGGGATCGGCAGGATCTGATTCTCGATCACGTCGACGCGCCCGAACCGCCGCTCCAGCGACGCTATGTCCGCGGCCAGGTGCCGGTCAGAGCCCGGGAACGTGGCGAGGTCCTTGGCGGCGCCGAAGCCCGCGCCGGCCGGGGGAGGCGTGTCGGTCGCCACCGCCGCGCCGACGAACGTGGCGGCCACCGCGACCACGATCAGCGCCAGGACCAGCAGCTGCTGGCGCCATTCGCG
>DASYXX010000890.1:0-4108 GCA_035934395.1 Streptosporangiaceae bacterium | reverse complement strand
GCTCATAGGTGCGCCCGTGCTCATCGACGACCCGGTCGCGCGGCGCTTCCTCGAGCAGGCCCAGTACCTCGGCGGAATAATGGCCCGCACGCTCGCGGCGACGGGAAGATCGCCGGACGGCGCTGCCGTGCCGGGCGACGGGCTGGACGACGCCATGCATCAGCTGCACAGTGCCGCGGCACCGCTACTTCAGCTGCTCAGCCCCGAAACCCGCGATTCCGTCCAGCGCATCGGCCTGACCGCCGAGGAGTAGGCCCTTTCCCGGTAGCGTTGGGCCACTCGGGCGGCCGGGTCATCGTGGCCGACGATGCCCCCGAGCTGATCGAGGGCTGGCTGACTGAGCGGCGGGTAGTCGGTGTAGCCTGTGGCGCCGCCGCCGTAGAAGGTGGCCCGTTGCGGCCGGGCGAGCGGCGCGCTGAGCTGGAACCGGGTGGGCAGGTCGGGGTTGGCGATGAACAGCTGCCCGTAGGCGATCAGGTTGGCCTGGTCGCGCTCAATGCGGGCGGTCCCGGTGGCGGCGGTGTGGCCTCCGGCGGCGATGATCGCTCCGGGGAACAACGGCCGGAAGAATCCGCTGCCCAGTTCGGGTGACTGGGCGCTGGCGGGATCGGACAGGGTGCCGTTGACGCCGGGCTCGATGACGTGCAGGTAGCCGACGCCGAGGGCGGCAAGGTCGCGGGCCGCCTGGGTGAATGTGGCGACCGGGTCGGCGTCGGTCATGCCGTTGGTGGGGCTGAGCGATGAGATTCTCGCGCCGACGCGGCTTTCGCCCCAGACGCTGATCACGGCCTCGGTCACCTCGCGCAGCAGCCGGGCCCGGTTGCGGGGGTTTCCGCCGTAGGCGTCGTCACGCTGGTTGGCGCCGTCGCGGAGGAACTGGTCGACCAGGTAGCCGTTGCCGGCGTGGACTTCGACGCCGTCGAAGCCTGCCGCCAGCGCGCGCTCGGCCGCGGCACGGAACTGTTCGGCGATGCCGGCGAGCTCGGCGGCCCGCAGCGCCCTGGGCTGGGTGAAGGGGTGCACGCCGTCGTACAGCTCGGTGGCCGGGCCGGCGGCGATCGGGGAAGGGCCCGCCGGCAGCTCGCCCTGGTGGAACGACGGGTGGGACATCCGGCCCGCGTGGAACAGCTGGACGAAGATCCGCCCGCCGGCCGCATGGACCGCTTCGGTGATCGTCCGCCAGCCGGCCTCCTGCGCGGCGGTGTACAGGCCGGGCCAGTTGTCGTACCCGGTTCCCTGCCGGGACACCGCCGTGGCTTCGGCGATGATCAGGCCGGCTCCGGCGCGCTGCGCATAGTACTCGGCCGCGAGCGGGGAGGGCACTCCGTGCTCGTCGGCCCGGGCCCGGGTGAGCGGGGCCATCACGATCCGGTTGGGCAGCCGCAGCCCCCCGAGCCAGTACGGAGAGAACAGCGCGGCTGTTGCGATCGGCGGCCGGGTGTCAGCTTTCATGACGGGACCTTTCTTGAACGTACGTTCATCTATCTGGGCGTAAGAAAGGCCGCCGGGCGGCGGCCCTGGGGCCGGCCTCAGCCGAGGCCGGCGAACGCGCTGTCGACGATGGCGCGCAACACCTCCCCGTCCGGGTTGGCCTTGCCGACGACCATCAGGCCCTGGCTGGCGGCGACCAGTCCCTTCGCCCTGGCCACCGGGTGGACCGACCCGGGGATCTCGCCGCGCCGGATCGCGGTGCGCAGCGCCGCGGTGAAGCAGTGCTCGAGCCGCGCGTGGTGGCCCCGCACCACGGCCGCGACCTCAGGGTCGGCGGCCGCGTTCTCGATCGCGCTGTTGACGAGCAGGCAGCCCGCCCGACCCTCGGGGCTCAGCAGGTCGGCCACCAGCCCGTCGAAGTAGGCGCGGATGTCCGCGACCGACGCGCCCGGGCGCTCCAGGTCGCCGAGCTTCTGCGGCACCACCAGCCGCGAGTAGCGCTCCAGCGATCCCATCAGCAGGGCGTGCTTGCCGCCGGGGAATGCCGCGTACAGGCTGCCCGGCTTCACCCCGGTCGCCCGGACCAGGTCATCCACCGAGGTCGCCCGGTACCCCCGCTCCCAGAACTGCCGCATGGCCGAGTCCAGCACCTCGTCGGGCTCGAACTCTCGCGGCCTGGGCATGCCGCCACAATACACGAACGCTCGTTCAAGAACAAATCTCCGTCACGGCGTTATCCCGGTAAGGACCCTGGACCGGCTCGCTGGCGCCGCCGGCGCCGCCGATTATCGACCCGGGTCCGCCGCGGCGATGAGCTCGAGAATGCGAGCCGGAGGTAGGTGCTGCTCGCAGATCCGCACGCCGAACGGCGAGAGCGCGTCCTCGATGGCGCTCACTACCGTGGGGGGCGCGACGATCATGCCACCCTCGCCCACGCCGCGGAAGTTGACGTCGGCGTCGAGCGGCACGGTCTCGAGGTGCTCTATCTCGATGCGGGGAATGTCACAGGCGGTCGGCACCAGGTAGTCCATGAACGTGGCCGACTGGCAGTTGCCGTCCTCGTCATATGCCGATCGTTCGAGCAGTACTGCGCCGATGCCCTGCGCGACGCCGCCTCGGATCTGACCATCGACAATGGCGGGGTTGATGAGCGCGCCGCAGTCCTCGGCGACGACGTACCGCTCCACCGTCACGATGCCGGTCTCGACATCGACCTCGACGATGGCGCAGTGACTGCCGCCGGACCATCCTCCTTCGCCGCCGTCGAACGCGGCCTCGACTTCGAGATTGGCGTCGACGTCGGCGCCGAACTGGCCGGATGCGGCGCGCCGCGCGACCTCGCCCACCGCGATGGCGCTCTCTGGGTCACCGCGCACCCAGACCTGGCCATCGGTGATCTGGAGGTCCTGAGCGCTGGCTTCCATGAGATGCGACGCGAAATCCAGCACCTTGGCCTTGAGCTGCCGGGCACCGTGCAGGGCCACGCCTCCGGTCATGGTGGCCGACCGGCTGCCGCCGGTCAGCCCGAACGGGACCACGTCGGTGTCGCCGACGACGACGCGGACCTGCTCGAACGGCACGCCGAACTCGTCGGCGGCGATCTGGGCCAGGGTCGTCTGGTGGCTCTGGCCGTGCGGCATCTGGCCGGTGAACAGCGCGACCACGCCGTCTTCCTCCAGCCGGACGCGCATGGACTCGGTGCCCATCGGGCCGCTGGGCACGTCGGGCGAGCGCGGGCCGGGAGCGGCCTCGATGAACGTTGCCACACCGATGCCGAGGTAACGGCCCCGGGCTCGTGCTTCTGCCTGCCGGCGCCGGAACGCCGGAAAGTCCACGACCTGGGCGAGCCGCTCCAGCGACTCCCTCGTCGTGACGCCGACCAGCGGACGCCCCGTGATCATGACGGCTGGCGGATCGCTGCGCGCAGCGACGTTACGTAGCCTGATCTTGAGCGGATCGAGGCCGAGATCCTTCGCGATGAGGTCGAGGACGCGCTCCCGGACGAACGTCTCGGACGCCCACGGGCCGCGGTAGGCGACATACGATGCCTTGTTTGTCGTGACCGCGGTCGACTCGAATCCCAGGGCCGCGAGCTTGTACGGACCCGGCAGCATCGCCTCCATGATCGCCGGAACCATCGCCCCCATGCCCGGGTACGAGCCGGTGTCGATGACCACCTTCACGTCCAGCCCCAGCAGGTCGCCGTCATCGCTGACGGCAGCCCGGACGTCGAAGCTCTCCTCGCGTGCCTGCCCCGAGGCGGTGAGGTTCTCGCCGCGGTCCTCGACCCACTTAACCGGCCTGGCGACAGCACGTGAGGCGGCCGCAATCGCGAGCTCCTCCCGTGACGCGCCGATCTTCAGGCCGAACGAGCCGCCGATGTCACCGGCCACCACGCGCACCTTGTCGTGCTCCATGCCCAGGCGCATGGCGACGGCGATCTTGGTGACGTGAACGCTCTGCGTTGAGGCGTATACCGTCATGACGCCCAGCTCGGCGTCGTAGCTCGCCACGCAGCCGCGTCCCTCCATGGGCACGTTCTGGTGGCGATGCACGTCGATGCGGACGTCGATGACCCGGTCAGCATCAGCGAACGTAGCGGCGACGTCGCCGAACTCGCTGCGCGAGTGCGCGCGGGCGATGTTGTCGCCCAGGTTCACGAACAGCGGCGGGCTGC
>DASYXX010000872.1:0-4326 GCA_035934395.1 Streptosporangiaceae bacterium | reverse complement strand
CACGACGGTTGCTCCTGCCATGGATGTCGAGATCTGGTCTGACGTCGTGTGCCCGTGGTGTTACATCGGCAAGCGCCGGTTCGAACGCGCGGTTGCCTGGTTCGGCCATCCTGGCGAGGTCACGGTCACCTACCGGTCCTTTGAGCTCGACCCGGACGCGCCCGCGCAGCGCACCGGAACCCATGCCGAGCATCTGGCCCGCAAGTACGGCATGACGATCGCCCAGGCCGAACAGGCCAGCCAGCAGATGACCCAGCGCGCGGCCGCTGACGGCCTGGAGTTCCGGTTCGACCTCATCCGTGGCGGCAACACCTTCGACGCCCACCGGCTGCTCCACCTGGCCAAAGATCACGGGCTGCAGCCGCAGATGAAGGAGCGCCTGCTGCGCGCCACCTTCGCCGAAGGCCTGCCGATCGCCGACAAGCCCGCCCTCACGTGCCTGGCCACTGAGGCCGGCCTGCCAGCCGCGCAGGTACAGGCCGTCCTCGACGGGGACGCCTACGCCGGCGCGGTGCGAGCCGACGAGCAGCAGGCCGCGCGGTACGGCATCACCGGCGTGCCGTTCTTCGTCGCCGACGGCAAGTACGCGGTCAGCGGCGCACAGCCGCCCGAGGTGCTCCTGCAGCTGCTGCGGCGCGCGTACGCCGAGAGAAGCCAGCCCGCGCCCGTTGCCGTCACGACCGGCAGCAACTCCGACGATGGCTGCGACGGCGACTCCTGCGCGGCCGGCTAACGCGCGTCCACTCACAGGCCGGCGTCCGAAGGCGCAGTGTAATGGTCGGCAAACATCCACCACGTCGGCCTGACAGTGCGTGATGCCGACCGTAGTGCCGCGTGATGGCAAAGGGTGCTGGGCTTCGAGCGCACCGGGGAGTGCCGCGCTTCGACGGTTCACGCCGGAAGGCGTCCATACTGCATGAGGGCCTCAGCGCGCGCCTGGGACTAACCGAGCGTCAGCGTGGCCGGCAGCTCCCGTTCGGCGAAACCGCCTTCGGGCTGGACCACTTGGCGTTCGCGGTGCCCACCCGGTCCGAACTCAGCGACCAGGAACGGCGCTTCGACGCGGCCGGCGTCATCTACACCCCCGACCGCACCCGCGAACCCCCTCCCCGGCGCGGCCGTCGTAGTGTTCCGCGACCCCGGCAACATCCAGCTCGAGTTGTTCTTCGAACCGTGACAGTTCCCACTGGCGTCAGGGAAAGAGCCGCGATAGGCGTAACCACGGACTCGGGACACGCAGCGCAGTCATGCCGCACCTCGGCTCGCTGCTCACCCGGGCTGTTCGGCGGCTGCGCACCAGGATTGAATGACCTGGGCGGCTGGCTCGACGGCGGAGATGGCCGCGGCGGACTCGCCGGCGTACATGGCCATGGCGTCGATATGGCCGGTGGCCGCCGCCCCCGGCGGGAGACCGTGACCCTTGGGCAGCGCGACACGCCGGCCGGCCACCGTTGTTTCACCGGCCGTCTCGCCGGGCAGGTCGCGCACCGCGCGGATGCACGATCGCAGCACCCGCGCCCGGGGAACGCTCGCGCACAGCGGACACACCGAGAACGCATCGGTGATCTCGGTCGAGCCGACGGCCGCATCGACCACGGCTTGCTTGTAGGCGGGATGGGCCCCGGACTCGGTGGTGGCGATGAACCGGGTTCCCACCCGGACGCCAGCGCCACCCATGTCAAGCACCGCGGCAAAGGCGCCGCCGTCGCCGATCCCGCCCGCCGCCAGCACCGGCAGGTCAAGCTGGCCGACCACCGACTCCAGCAGCGGGCGCAGCCGGCTGTGGCCGCGGATGTGCCCGCCTGCTTCCGTGCCCTGCACCACGACGACATCGCAGCCGGCGTCAGCCGCGGCCTTGGCCTCGTCGAGTGAACCCACCTGCCAGCAGGCCAGTGCGCCACCACGGTGGGCAAGCTCGACCAGCGCCGGGTCGGGGTCAGCCCAGAAGAAGTCCACGATCTTCGCCCGCGCCGCGGCCGCCGCCACCGCCTCACGGTCGATGTCGCCAGTCAGGAAGTTTGCCGCCAGCACCCCCGTCGTCCGCGCCGCCATGCCGGCCAGGACCTGGTCCAGCTCGGCGGCCGTCAGCCCCATGGCGGAGATGCTGGCGACACCGCCGGCATCGGCCACCGCGACCGCCAGCGCGGGCGTTGACACCGAACCCATCGGCGCCAGCTGGATCGGCACCTGGCAGCCCACCATTTCGGTAAAACGCGTCGTCACAGCCATGATCACGACGCTACACCTGCCGAGCGCCCCACAGCCATCCGCGGCTCTGCCACGCAACACCCGGCACCGGCCGGTGACAGCAGCACCGCAACGACCCGGCGCCCCCAACCGGCGCCACCCTGGCTTTGGTACCCGCGGGCACAGCGGGCACCGGTTCGCCTCCGCGCTTGGCTCCAAGCCGCAGTCTTCGCGCTGTTATACGTAGCGGCTCAGGGCGCCGGGGTGCCGCGCTGGTCCCGGGCGATGGCGACTGCCTCCCGCTGGGTGAGCCCGGAGCCGGCGGAGAACGCCTGATCGAACCGGCTGCCGCCGAGGTTGTGGCGGACCCGGGCCACCAGCTCGCCCTCCATCGGCCGCAGGTGGGGCCACGCCGGCTGGCCGACCCGCCGGCGCAGGCCCTCGGCGGCGCCTTCCAGCAGCGCCGCCCGGTCCGGGTCGTCGTCTGCGAAGGCCAGCTGCGCGTACCCGGCCAGGCACAGGGTCACGACCGGGGTGCTGCGGGTCGCCAGGCTGAGGTCCAGCGCCTCCTCCAGCAGCGGCCGGGCCTCATCGAGCCGGCCCCGCAGGACAGCCAGGACGCCCAGCTGCACTCGGGGGCCCGCGGCGAGCCAGTCGCCGCCGATTCCGTCGGCCAGGTCACGCGCCTCACGCAGGTGGGGCAGCGCCTCGTCGTAGCGGCCCAGCGCCATCTCCAGCGAGCCGACGGTGAACGCGGCCATCCCCATGAATACGGGCTCATCCTGGCCTCGGAGTTCCTCCAGCGAGACCTCCGCCTCCCGCAGCGCCCCCTCAAGGTCGCCGGCGATCGGCGAGGTCCACGCCATCGCCAGCTGGGCCACCGCGTGCAGGAAGGAGTCGGAGATCCCGGCCAGCAGCGGCGCCAGGCGCTGGCGGGCGGCCAGCGCCGCCGCGTCGTCCCCGGTGTCGACGGCGAGCACCGCCGCTGCCCAGGCCAGCTCAGCCCGGGCTTGCGGGTCCAGCGTGCCGGACGCGGATAGCAGCTGCTGCACCCAGGACCAGGCCTCGCGCTCAAGATCCTCCTGTGTCCAGAACAGCCACAGGACCCGGAACAGGTGGGGCAGCGGCCCGGGGTCATGGGCCAGGTACCAGCGCACCGCGGCGGCCAGGTTGCCCGCCTCTGCCTGCAGCCGTTCTAGCCGCTCGCTCTGGCCTGGGCTGCGCAGCGGCCGGTCCGCCTGCTCGGCCAGCGCCCGGTAGTAGCCGGCGTGCCGCCGCCCGACCTCGGCGGCGTCGGGCCGGGCCGCCAGCCGCTCGGCCACGAACTCGCGGACGGTCTCCAGCATCCGCGTCCGGGACCCGAGTCCGGTACTGTCGAGGTAGACCAAGCTGTGCTGGGCCAGCGCCTCAGACAGCCTCTGTGCCCGGACCTCATCCAGGCCCGCCACCTGGGCCAGGACCTGGATGGTCCAGCCGTCGACGAACACCGCCGCGACCTCCAGCAGCGATCGCTCGGGATCTTCCAGCAGGCCTGCGCTCCATTCGACCGTGGCACGAAGGCTGCGCTGCCGCTCAGGAAGGTCCACGGCGCCGGTCCCGAGCGCATCCAGTGAGGACACGAGCTGGTCCAGCAGCGCGGGCGGGTCCAGTAGCCGGGTGCGGGCGGCGGCCAGCTCGATGGCGAGCGGCAGGCCCTCCAGGCGCCGGCAGATCTCAGCCACCGCCCCCGCGTTGCCGTCGGTCAGGGCAAAGCCGGGCCGCACCGCGCGGGCCCGGTCCACGAACAGCGCCACCGCCGGCGAGGCCGCCACCTCCGCGACCGAGGCAGCACCCGGACCGGCAGGCAGCTGCAGCGGCGGCACCGGGTACTCCCGCTCGGCCCGCAATCCTAGCGCCGTGCGGCTGGTGCCCAGGATCGTCACCCCTGGGCAGCTGGCCAGCAGCTCGCCGAGATCGCGGGCGACCTGGACCACCTGCTCCAGGTTGTCCAGGATGAGCAGGCAGGCGGCGTCGCCGAGGGTCTCGGCCAGGGCCTGCAGCGGCGAGCCCGTCGCGGCCAGGTCGGCCCCCACCGCCCGGCCGATGCCGTCCAGGACCAGCTCGGACCGGGTGACCGCGGCCAGCGGCACGAACACGGGG
>DASYXX010000847.1:0-6415 GCA_035934395.1 Streptosporangiaceae bacterium | reverse complement strand
TCGCGACGACGCCCGCCCAGCGGGGCGTCAGGCTCAAGGTGACTGACCTGGCGGTGCGCCTGGCCGGGTCCGGCCACGACGTGGTGAGCGAGATCTCTTTCGCCGTCCAGGCCGGCGAGGTGCTGGGCGTGGTCGGCGAGTCGGGCTCGGGCAAGACCACGGTGGCCCTCGCCCTGCTCGGCCACGCCCGGCGCGGCCTGCGCATCACGTCGGGCCAGGTCCTGCTCGACGGCACGGACCTGCTCGCGCTGCCGCCGGACGCCCTCCGCGCGGTCCGCGGCGCGCGGGTCAGCTACGTCCCCCAGGACCCGTCGGCCGCGCTCAATCCCGCGCTCAAGGTGGGAAGCCAGCTGCGGGAGGCGCTGCGGGTCCACGCGGGCACCATCGACAACCCCGCCGGTCGCGTGCTCGAGGTCATGCGGGAGGCCTACCTCGACCCCACGCGGGAGATGCTGCGCCGGTACCCGCACCAGCTCTCCGGAGGCCAGCAGCAGCGGATCGCCCTGGCCATGGCGTTCGCGTGCCGGCCGTCGCTGATCGTGCTGGACGAGCCGACCACCGGTCTCGACGTCTCGACCCAGCGGCACGTCCTGGACACCGTCCGGAGCATGTGCCGGTCCTACGGGGTGGCGGCCGTCTACGTGAGTCATGACCTGGCGGTCGTCAGCGGCCTGGTGTCCGACGTGGCGGTCATGTACGCGGGGCGGATCGTGGAGATGGGGCCCACGGCCCGGCTGTTCCGCGAGCCGGTGCACCCCTACACCCGCGGCCTGATCGGAGCGGTCCCGTCGCCCGAGCGCGCCGAGGTGCTGACCGGCATCGACGGTCAGCAGCCCCGGCCCGGGCGCCGCGGCGCCGGCTGCTCGTTCGCCGCGCGCTGCGGCTACGCGATCGCTGACTGCCACGACGAGGCCCCGGAGCCTGTCGTCATCGCCGGACGGTCCGTGCGCTGCCTGCGGGCCTGGGAAATCCAGGCCAGCCACCCCGAGCGCCCGGCGGTCGCGGCCGGCCCGCCCGCCACCACCGAGACGCCGACGCTGTCGGTCCGCGGCGTCTCGGCCAGTTACGGCAGCACGCGCGTGCTGTCCGACATCGGGCTCGACGTGCCGGCGCGGGCGTGCGTCGCGGTCGTCGGCGAGTCGGGCTCCGGCAAGACCACGCTCGCCCGCTGCGTTTCCGGGCTGCACGGCAACTGGACCGGCGAGATCATCTTCCAGGGCGCTCCCCTGGCTCGCCGGGCGCGCGAGCGCCGCAAGGACGTGCTGCAGCGGGTCCAGTACATCTTCCAGAACCCGTATACCTCGCTCAACCCGAGGAAGACCGTCGGCCAGATTCTTGACCAGCAGCTCAGCCAGTTCCTCGACCTGTCGTTCCGGGACCGGGCCGCGCGCGTCGGGGGCGTGCTCGAGGACGTGTCGCTGGGCCATGACTTCCTGTCGCGGTACCCGGACCAGCTGTCCGGCGGGGAACGCCAGCGGGTCGCGATCGCCCGGGCCCTGGTGGCCCAGCCGGACCTGCTGATCTGCGATGAGGTCACCTCGTCGCTGGACGTCTCGGTTCAGGCGATCATCGTGGAGCTGCTGCGCCGGATCCAGCGGGAGCGCCAGCTGGCCATGATCTTCATAACGCACAACCTCGCCCTGGTCCGCAGCATCGCCCAGTCCGCCGTGGTCCTGTGCGATGGCGCGGTGGCCGAATCAGGCCCGGTCGAGGAGGTCCTCGAGCGCCCCGCCAACCCCTACACCATCCGGCTGATGGAGGACGTGCCGAGGCTCGCCGGGCTCGCCCGGCCCGGCGGCGGCGCGACCGGCGCATGACGCCTGGACCCAGCGGGTACCCCCGGGGCAGGTACCCGTGGCTCAACCTGGCCGCGGAGCGAGTTACTCTCTGTCGTGCGAGGCGCGTAGTTGTCCCGTTGAGCGAGCCGTCCTGGAGGACGTCCATGGTGTCCCTGACCTGCCCCGTCTGCGCTGCAGAGGTCAAGCCGGAGGACCTGATCTGCTTCACCTGCGGCGCCAACCTGCCCCGGAGGCGGCCGGATGAGGACCCGCCGGCGGCGGCGACCGTCATGCAGGAGTACCTGCGGCCGCAGCAAGCGAGCGACTCGATCTCGAGCGCCGTGCTACGGCTCGCGTTCCCGACGGGCAACGTCGACATCCCGGCCGGAACCTCCCTGCTGCTCGGCCGTGACCCGGCGGAGTCCCTGGTCGCCGCGGCCTTCTCCGGGTTCGAGAACGTCTCGAGGCGGCACGCGACGGTCACCGTCGACGACGCGGGCCACGCGACGATCCGGGACGAGCACTCCACGAACGGCACGTTCGTCAACGGCGACCGGGTGCTGCCGGGCACCACCGTGCGGCTCGCCGACGGCGACACTCTCCGGCTCGGCGGCGATGCCACCGCCGAGGTCATGCTGCCGCGGCAGCAGCCCGATCCCGCCACGCTCAGCCGCGACACGCAGCGCCGCTGAACCCCGCTAGTCGGCGAGGGGTTTCGCGGTCAGCCGAGGCGCCCTGACGCGCTGACGGCCCGACGCGGCGTTACAGCGCCGCGTCGGGCCTCGGTCATGCGTCATCTAGACCCTGGCAGCAGCGGCTGTCCGCTTCCGGGAGCCGGAGCTGTCCGCGCGGGTCAGCTGCGCCTGGGCGCCGGCGGCCGGCGCGTGCTCCTCGCGGGCGCGGTGCGGCAGGAAGGCCAGCGCGACGATGGCGGCGGCGGCCGTCGCGCCCGCGGCGGCGAACGAGCCCTGGTGCAGGCCGGTCATGAACGCCTGCCGGACCGACTCCGCTGCGGCGGCCTGCAGGGCGTGCGGGAAGTGCGCCGCGGTGACCAGGCCGCCCACGACGGACTGGCCCGCCGCGCGCGCGACGGCGGCCGGGGCTCCCAGGCCGGTCAGGGCGGTCAGCACGTGGCTGCCGTACGCGGAGTTAAGCACCGAGCCGATGATCGCGACGCCGAGCGTGCCGCCGACCTCCCGGGTCGTGTCGTTGACGGCCGAGCCTGCCCCGGCCTTCGCGGGCGGCAGCGCGCCCATGATCGCTTCGGTAGCCGGGCTCGTGGTGAGCGCCAGCCCCGCGGACATCAGCGTCATCGCGAGGATGATCTTTCCCCAGTAGGAGGCGTCCTGCGGCGTGGTGGCCGCGACGATGAAGCCGGCGCTCATGACCGCCAGACCGAACGCCACGACCACCTTGGTCCCGGTCCGCTTCATGATCGCGATCGCCAGGGGCGAGAAGGCGCCGGTGACGACCGCGAACGGGAGCGTCGCCACCCCGGCGCGCAGCGGGTCGTAGCCGCGCACCAGCTGGAAGTACTGGGTGATCAGGAAGATGAAGCCGAACAGCCCGAAGAACGCCAGCGCGATCGCCCCGGCCGCCGCACTGAACCTGGGATTGCGGAACAGCCGGATGTCCAGCATCGGGTCCGGGCGGCGGACCTGCCACCAGGCGAACGCCGCGAGGATGACCACCGCCCCGGCCAGGCCGCCGACGGTCGTCGCCGAACCCCAGCCGTGCCGCGGCGCCTCGATGATCGACCAGGTCAGCAGCGCGACCCCGGCGGCAGAGAGCAGAGCCCCGAGAGGGTCGAAGCGCCCGGCGTTCGGATCGCGCGACTCGGGCAGCAGCGCCCGGCCGGCGGCCAGCGCCACCAGCGCGACCGGAACGCTGACGTAGAACACCGAGCTCCAGGAGAAGTGCCGCAGCAGCAGCCCGCCGGACACCGGCCCGATCGCGACGGCCAGCCCGGAGACGCCCGCCCAGATCCCGATGGCCGTGGCCCGCTCGCTGGCCACGGTGAAGACGTTGTTGAGGATCGCGAGCGTGGCCGGGTAGACGAGCGCCGCGCTGGCGCCCATCGCGGCGCGCGCGGCGATGAGCTCGGCGCCGTTGCGAGACAGGGCGGCGGCGACCGAGAACACGGCGAACAGGACCAGCCCGGCCTGCAGGAGGCGGCGCCGGCCGAGGCGGTCGCCGAGGTTCCCGCCGACGAGCAACAGCCCGGCGAACGCGAGCGCGTAGGCGTCGACCACCCACTGCAGGGCCTCGGTCGACGCCGAAAGGCGGCGGCTGATCGTCGGCAGCGCCACGTTGACGATGGTGTTGTCCACCACCACCAGCAGGACGCTGAGGCAGAGCACCGCCAGGATCCACCACCGGCGGCCGTTGCGGCTTTCCATCGGAACCTCCTACGCGTTGCAGCCCGTGAGTTTTATAGAACGTTGTGCTATAACTATGTAACATCGTTCTATAGTCTGTCAAGTGGGTAATGCCAACAGCCGAGGCAGGAAGATGGTCTCCATGAGCGAAGCGGGTATAACCGGGCGGCGCAGCCGCACGCCCAGCGCCGAGGTCGAGCGCGAACTGCTGGCGGCGGCCGAGGCGGTCCTGGTCAGGGAGGGCCCGGGGGGGTTGACCGTCCGCGCGGTCGCGGCCGAGGCGGGTATCGCGCCGATGAACGTCTACAACCGGCTCGGCGGCAAGGACGGCCTGGTCGATGCCCTGCTGATCAAGGGCTTCGACCGGCTCCGCGCCGCCATCGAGGCCGGCCAGGAGCCGGACATGCTGGTCAGGCTGCGCGCTTGCGGCATGCGGTACCGGGCGTTCGCGCTCGCCAACGCGCACTTCTACGCGATCATGTTCGAGGACGCGATCCCGCGCGAGCGCGACTCGGCAGAGGTCGAGGAGCACGCGGCCGCCTGCTTCGGCGCGCTGGTCCGCACCGTGGAACTAGCGTCCGCGGCCGGGGCGATCTCCGCCCCCGACCCCTTCGAGGCCGCCCAGCAGATCTGGAGCGCAGTCCACGGCGCGGTCGCGCTCGAGCTCAAGGGCCTGGTGCTGACCGCGGACCCGGAGGCTTCCTACCGGGCGCTCATCGAGACGATCATCCGCGGCCTGCGCTAGGCCTGCGGCCGGGGTATCGGTCGCTCTCCCGCTCTCCCGCAAGCGCCTCAGGCGTCAGGATCAGCCGAGAACCAGGGGTCTGCTGAATCGCCGGAGGCGAACCAGGGCCGGTAGGGCTCGCGCCGGTCAGGGCCGGGCAGGCGTCCCGCCTCGTGCCCGCCGGCCAGCCCAGCCGGCCGGTCCGGCCCGGTCCGCCCGCCGCGCCCAGCTGATTGGCCGGCGGCCCTGTCGGCACGATCCTCGTCAGCGCGGTCGCCCTCGGCCCAGCCCTCATCCGCGGGGTCCTCGTCATCCAGCGACGACGGGTGGCCGGCCGGCAGTCGCTCCAGGCGCTGCTTCAGGTCCGCCCACTCGCCCCGCTGGACCACGGGCCCTTCCCGGTCGTCGGCTGGCTCGCGATCGCGCGGTAAGTCAGTCCATCGCATACCGCCGATTGTCCCCGCTATGTCGGGCCCAGTCAGGCCACCTGGGGGTAGAGCGCCGCGACACCGCCCGAGAGCCCGGCCCGGACCTGCCGGCTGATCTCGTCGGCGAGGATCTCGGCGTCGCCGGCCTCGATGCCGTCGATCGCTAGCTTCGCGATCACGGCGGGATCCGACTTCGGGGCGTCAACGTGCCGCGTCATGTCGGTGTCCATGTACCCGACGTGCAGGGCGCTGACCCGCGTGCCCTGCGGGGCGAACTCCTGGCGGAGGGCGTTGGTCAGCGACCATTCGGCCGACTTGGCGGCGCAGTAGGCGCCGTTGCCGGGGAAGCTCAGCCAGGACAGCACCGACAGGACATTCAGGATGGCGCTTTCGTCATGCCTCGCGAGCTGCGGCGCGAAGGCGCGGACGACGGCCAGCGTGCCGAAGAAGTGGGTCTCCAGCTCGACCCGGATGTCAGCGAGGTCGCCGGTCAGCAGCGACGCTCCGGTCGCCGAGCCGGCGTTGTTGACCAGGATCGCGACGTCGCCCGTCGCGGCGGCCGCGGCGGCCACCGACGACGGGTCGGTGACGTCCAGCGCAACGGGCGTGACGCCCGCCAGGTCCACCGCCAGCGGGTTGCGTGCCGCGGCGTAGACGTTCGCGCCCCGGTCGCGAAGCTCGGTGGCCAGATGCCGTCCGAACCCGCGGTTGGCCCCGGTGACGAGCGCGGTCTTTCCTCCGACGAGCATGTCTCAACCTCCTGAGTAGTTTTTCACAAGCTAGCATGGCTGAGTTTGAAGACACAACTCAGCGTGTACAGTTGCTGGTATGCCGAAGGTTCCCGACTCCCGCTGCTCGATCGCGCGGAGCCTTGGCGTCCTCGGCGAGCGCTGGACCTTCCTGATCCTGCGGGAGGCATTCCTGGGCGCCAACAGGTTCGCCGAGTTCCGGGACCGGCTCGCCGTCGCTCCCGATGTGCTGTCCGACCGCCTCGCGACCCTGGTCGAATTCGGCGTGATGGAGCGCGAGCCGTACCAGGAGCCCGGCGCCAGGGCCAGGCTCGCCTACAAGCTCACGCCGGCCGGCGAGGAACTCCGGGTGGTGCTT
>DASYXX010000842.1:0-4021 GCA_035934395.1 Streptosporangiaceae bacterium | reverse complement strand
TCGCGACGATCTGCTTGGCACTGGTGATGTAATGCTGCAGGGTCGAGCCCGCGCCCAGGCCGGCGGTGAGCGTGCGGTCGTAGGCCGCCTTCACGGTGTTGGCGGTCAGGGGCGTTCCGTCGCTGTACTTGACGCCCGAGCGCAGCGAAAACGTCCACACGCTCTTATTGGCGTTCGTCGTGATTTTCTCCGCGAGCCACGGTTTCGTATCTGTGGCGCTGTTCCCCTTCATGCGCATCAGCGAGTCGTAGACCCCGAAGGAGGGCACGATGGCCGACAGCAGGAAATACGACGCCGGGTCGAAGTCGTTCGTGAACGCGTCCATCGCCACGACGAGCGTTTGCGGATCGCGTTTCAGCGGCAACGCACCCGTCTGCGTTTTTGTCGACGTAGACGTCGAACTATTACCACAGGCCGCGAGCAGGCCGCCCGCCGACCCCATCGCCACCGCGCCGGAAGCCACGCCAGCGGCGCCCCGAAGGAACTGCCGACGGCTGTACCGACTGTCCGAGCTTGCCATCATCCTGCCTCCGTCTCACGTCCCGCCCGCCCCAGCCTGTTGATTATGGCACAAAACAATTCATCTACCGTAACAGGGGTATCTCACCATATACGCATACACCTCTGGGCCGTGCAGGCGGCATACTTGTGAGTAACTTGTGCTGCTGGCTGTGATGACCGGCGCGGCCAGCGCGTGATGGCACCCGACACACCTGGGACCTCTCGGCGGGCGTTTGACCAAACGCCCGGCGACTGGAAAGCGACGTCAGCGTCATATGGGATTTCGACGACTGAGACGTCCACTTCCTCAAGAGAGAGCCGATCTGCGGAAGCCGGGGCAAACGTACCGATCGATACGTTAGCTGCACCTTGAGATCAAGGCAAGCGGTTCTGGATCTACCCCGCGATCCCGACGTCGAACGGCTCGTAACCGTCGGCCACCCGGGGCCAGGGCCGGGCCTGCTCCCAGGCGTCAGCGAGGTCCAGGAGCAAATGGTCTCCGAACCGCGGGCCGGTGACCTGCAGCCCGAATGGAAGCTGGTTCGGGAGACGGCCGGCCGGAAGCGAGAGCGCCGGATGGCCGGTCATGTTCTGGACCGAGGTGTTGTACACCTCGCCGGGCAGCGGGCCCACGCGGCCGCCCGCGGACAGCCGCCCGTCGGCCAGCCAGCCCTCGGCTGCGATCGTCGGCGACAGTATCACGCCGTCCTCGCCGAGCAGTTCGTCCAGCTCCCGGACGTACCCGAACCGGCGCCGGCGCGCGTCAAGATAGTCGTCCAGCGTCACCCGGAGTCCCTCTTCCAGGAACCAGCGGGCCCCGGGATGGAAGCGGTCGAGGTTCCGCTCCACCACCCGGCGGCCAAGGGAGCAGACATGCTCGGCCGTGGTGACGACGAACCAGTCGGTGTCGGGGTTGCCCGTAGCGAAGATCTTCTCCGGGTCGAGCGTTTCGACGGGCAGTCCGACCATGTCGGCGAACGCCGTCACGGCTGAGTCGAACGCCGACCGGACGGCGGCGGGCAGGGGGTCCCACGGGGCGAACCGTGGCGTGGCATACAGGCGGCCCGGACGGGTCGGCCGGCCACGGGGCGGGAACGGGATCGCGGTGGGATCACCGGGAGCCGGTCCCGACTGCACCTCGAGCAGGAGTCGCAGGTCCGCGGCGCTGGTCGCGAGGGGGCCGTCGGTCGAGTAGTCGATCCAGTCGGGAATGGGCTGCCGGGCGATCAGGCCGTTGGTCGGCTTGATGCCCGCCAGCCCGCACAGGGCCGCGGGGATCCGGACGGAGCCCCCGCCGTCGGTCGCGGTGGCGATGGGGGCGAGGCCGGCCGCCAGCGCCGCCCCCGAGCCCCCGCTCGAGCCGCCCGGCGACCATGCGAGACCCCAGGGGTTGCGGGTCACACCGAAGATGAGGTTCGCCGAATAGCCCTCGGTCGCGAACTCGGGAAGGTTGGTCTTGCCGACGACGACCGCCCCTGCGGCCCGGAGCCGGGACGGGGTGAGCCCGTCCTGCGTGGCCGCAGGAGCGTCTGCGAACAGCGCGGATCCCCGCGTGGTGCGCATGCCCGCGACGTCTTCAAGGTCCTTCACCAGGATCGGGATGCCCGCGAGAGGGCCGGGATGGTCGCCCGCGGCAACTCGCGCGTCGATCGCCCGCGCCTCGTCGAGCGCGGGACCGGCCCGGAGGGCGACGACAGCGTTCAGCTGGCCGTCGAGGCGCGAGATGCGCTCGAGCACCCGCTCGACGAGCTGATGGGACGTGACGCGGCGCGTCCGCACCGCGTCGGCGAGGGCGCGAAGAATAGCACTCCTCCTGCCGGATCGGCACCACCCTAATCCGCGGCCACCGTGCTCGTCCGGGCAATCGTCAGGCTGGCCCTGCGCCCACGCCCAGCTCGCGCGCGATGATCATCCGCTGTATCTCCGAGGTGCCCTCGCCGATCTCCAGGACCTTCGCGTCACGGTAGAACCTGGCCACCGGGAACTCGTTCATGAACCCGTACCCGCCGAAGATCTGCGTGGCGTCGCGCGCGTTGTCCATGGCCGCGTTGGACGCGGTCAGCTTCGCGATCGCGGCCTGCTTCTTGAACGGCTCCCCCGCGGTCAGCCGGGCGGCGGCGTCGAGCCAGGCGAGCCGCGCCCCGTGCGCCCGCGCCTCCATGTCGGCGATCTTGAACTGAATGCTCTGGAAGAAGCCGAGCCGGTGCCCGAACGCCTCGCGCTCGCGAACGTACCGCAGGCACTCGTCAACGCAGCCCTGCGCCAGCCCGGCCGACAGCGCCGCGATCGCGACCCGTCCCTCGTCCAGGGTCTGCAGGAACTGAGCGTAGCCCCGGCCCCGCTGGCCGAGCAGGTTCTCGGCCGGCACCCGGCAGGAAGCGAAGGCCAGCTCCCTGGTGTCCGACGCGCACCAGCCGACCTTCGAGTACTCCGGCGCGACCGTGAACCCCTCGGTGCCCGACGGCACGATGATCGCGGAGATCTCCCGCCGGCCAGCGGGCTCGCCCGCGGCGGTCGGCCCGGTGACCGCGAGCACGGTGACCAGCGACGTGATCGACGTGCCGGAGTTGGTGATGAAGGCCTTGGACCCGTCGATCACCCAGTCTTCACCCGCCCCCCCTCCCCTCGCCTCCAGCCTGGCCGTCGTTCGCATGCCGCCGGCGATATCCGACCCGCCCCCGGGCTCGGTGAGCCCGAACGCGGCCAGCCGCTCCCCCTGGCACAGCTCCGGCAGCCAGCGGGCCCGCTGCTGCGCGCTGCCGAACCGGTAGATCGGCATCGCGCCCAGCCCCACCGCGGCCTCGAGCGTGATCGCCACCGACGAGTCGACCCGGCCCAGCTCGTGCAGCGCGATGCAGAACGCGAGGTAGTCGCCGCCCATCCCGCCGTACTCCTCGGGAAACGGCAGCCCGAACAGGCCGAGCTTCCCCATCCTGGCCACGATCTCGTAAGGGAACTCGCGGCGCTCGTAGAAGCCGCCGATCACCGGCGCGACGACGTCACGCGCGAACTCGGCCACGGCGCCCCGCAGCTGCTCATGCTCGTCACTGAGCCTGTAGCTGATCCCCATGCCAGCGATGCTACTGGCGGCGCAATACCCGGTCAGTACGCCATCCAGCCGCCGTCGACCATCAGGTTCACGCCGCTGATGTACGTGGCATCATCCGAGGCCAGGAACGCCACCGCCGCGGCGACATCACGCGGCTCGCCCAGCCGGGCGAACGGGGTGCGGCCCCGGACATACGCGCCGGATTCCTCCCCGCGGCTGAGGTCGCCCGGCGTGCCGGTCACGATCTTGCCCGGGGCCACCGCGTTGCACATGATCCCGTCGCGTCCGTGCTCGACCGCGACTTGGCGGGTCAGCTGGACCAGCCCCCCCTTGCTGACGGCGTAGGCGGAATGACCCGGCGCGCCCACCATGCCGTGCTGCGAGGTGATGTTGACGATCCGGCCGCGGGCGTCGCCGCGGGGCGGCTGGGTCAGCATCTGCCGTATCGCCGCCTGGCAGAGCAGGAACGGG
>DASYXX010000834.1:0-2608 GCA_035934395.1 Streptosporangiaceae bacterium | reverse complement strand
ACCCGAGTTCGGGATCGCCGAGCAGCTCCAGCCTGAGCAGCGGCGGTGTTATGCGGTAGTCGAACCGGATGTCGGTCCGCCACCGGCCGTGAGTCACGTCGGGCGGCTGACCAGGGTGCTCGTAGGTCGGGCTCATGATCGTCGCGACGTAGTAGATGCCGGGCCGGTTCCGGCCCACGATCTGCAGCCAGACGCGGTCGCCGACCGCCGTACGGTCCCGGTAACGCGGCGTGCTCCACCACTGCCGCCGCGACGCGGCCACCGCGGCGTGCAGGTCGTGCCCCCGCCGGGGGTTGCCCTGGAAGATCCAGTCGGTCACGTTCCTCATCTTTCCCCGGCCCGCCTAAGATCTGCATCGCAGACCGAGCGAGGGAGGCGTCATGGCCAGCCGGGCACCCAGGGTGGGTATCGTGTTCCGGCCTCAGCTGCCGCCCGAGCGGCTGCGGGAGTTCGTCGCGTCGGCCGAGGCGGCCGGCCTGGACGACCTCTGGCTGTGGGAGGACTGCTTCCTGGAAGGCGGCCTGACCAGCGCGGCCGCCGCGCTCGCCGGGACCGGCTCGCTGCGGGTGGGGCTGGGCCTGATGCCGGCGCCGCTGCGCAACCCGGCGCTGGCGGCCATGGAGATCGCGACGCTGGCCCGCCTGTTCCCCGGGCGCTTCGTCCCGGCCGCCGGGCACGGCGTCCTGCCCTGGATGGACCAGGTGGGGGCCAGGGTGGCATCCCCGATGACCCTGCTGCGCGAGTGGGTGACCGCGGTCCGCTCGCTGCTCCATGGCGAGACGGTCACCGTCAGCGGGCAGCACGTGCGGCTGAGCCAGGTCGCCCTCGACTGGCCGCCGCCGGTCGTCCCGCCGCTCCTGGTCGGCGCCCGCGGGCCCAGGACGGTCGCCCTGGCCGGGGAGATCGCCGACGGCCTCGTGCTGGACGCGGGCGGGATCTCGCTCGAGGCGGTCCGCCGGGCGGTCGAGACAGCGGCCGCCCGGCCGGCCCATGAGGTCGTGGTGTACGTCGCGTTCGCGGGCGGCGAGCACGCCCGGGAGCGGATCGAGGCGGAGATCCGCGCCTCGTCGGCACCGCTGTCGGAGCGGGCCGCGTTCGGGGCGCCCGCGGACGTGGCGCGCTCGATCCGCTCGTTTGCCGACGCGGGGGCGACCACCGTCGTCCTGCAGCCCACCGGATCCGACCCGGACCCCGCCGCCGCGGTGCGGCTGGCCGGCGAGGCACGGGCCCTGCTGCGAGCAGCGGGAGGCTGCTGAGGCGATGCCCGCGATGATCGCGGCGCCGACCTGCGCACGGCTGAGGTCAAGCCCCTGTCCCGGCTGCCGCCGGCCGCGTCGGGCCCGCGCGACGGCCCCGGCTCGCGCGGGACCGGGCCCGATGACTCGTCGCGATCAGCTGGCCGCCTGCTCCTGGTAAAGCGGCGAGGCCTGCTTCATCTGCCGCACCATCATCCGCATCTCCGCGACCAGCACCCCGTTCTCCCCCAGGGCCCGGCTGTCGAACCACAGGACCTCTGTCTTCGGGGTCTCGCTGAGCGCGGTCACCTCGCCGGACACCCGGTAGCTGCGGTGCAGGAACACCGGCCCGGCGGCGAAACGGATCTCGATCGCGCCGAACAGCCCCACCCGCGGGCCGAGCGATCGCCAGAGGTCGGCCAGCAGGTCGCTGTACAGCAGGTCCACGACCGCCGAGGGTGAGGCCACCGGTCCTCCCCACGGGGAGTCGCCCGCGTACCACGGCAGCGGCTCGGTCATCGCGCCGCGGGCGATCAGCGACAGCTGGCGCTCGGCGTTGACCGCCACCGGCAGGTCGCCGATCAGATCGCCGGGCCGCAGCGCCTTGAGCATGCGCAGGCGGCTCGGGTCCACCGGCCTCAGGTCACGGCCGCGCAGCGCGGAGGGCGCCGCCGGGCGGCCGACCGAGGCGGTCCCCTCGCCGACCACATCGCCGTCCGGGGTGGTCATCCACGCCCGGACCTGCGCGTCCTGGCCTGCTTCCGGGGGCCGCCCGACGAACGCCTGCACCGGCTCGCCGTCGGTCGTCGCGTACCGGAAGTACAGCGACAGGCTCCCGGTCTCGAACCACGACGGGCCGAACGCCTCGAGCAGCAGCGGCGGGAACTGGTCCATGTGGATGCTGCCCGCCACCGTGCCGCCGCGGAACCCGAGGGCGGCGGCGGTGGCGTCGTCGTGGATGCTGCCCTGCACGTGGGCGGAGGGGTTGCGCGGCCTGCGGACCGGGCCGGCGATGACGTTGCTCTCAGCGGCCATGACCTGCACCTCCGGTGTCCCGGACCAAGCTCGCTGTAGAGCACGATACTAGAAGTAGGTTCCATATTCTCGGCCGGTCAGGCGACCCGGCGGCGGATCCACCAGGTGCAGAACCCGGCCAGCGCCACCGCCAGGCCGACGAAGATCGCGGTCTCGGCCCACTGGAAGTCCCAGAAGCGGCTGGCGGGCTCGTAGCTGACGATCTGCCGCAGGTGGAGCCGGCCGATCCAGGCCTGGCACGCGGCGAAGTTGCTGCCGAGGCAGACCGGATTGGTCGTGACGTGCGCCGCATGATCGGACCTGTCGACGATCTGGCTGGACAGCACCCAGGCGCCCTG
>DASYXX010000821.1:0-4296 GCA_035934395.1 Streptosporangiaceae bacterium | reverse complement strand
CCAGGCGCTCGCGGAGGTCATCGACGTCGGCCTGCGGGACGCGGACGCGGTAGGGCCGGATCCCGGCTCCGTCGCGGGCGGTCTGCTGTGACGAGGTGGTGTCGCTGTTGCTCATGTACCTCACGGTAAAGGCCATTGATGTCAGGTTCTGGCACCAATGGCGGGCAGAATGGGGAGATGCTCGAGACCTCGGCCCGCCTGCTCCGCATGCTCTCCCTGCTGCAGTCCCGGCGAGACTGGACCGGCGCCGAGCTGGCCGCCCGGCTCGGCGTCGGCCTGCGGACCGTGCGCCGGGACATCGACCGGCTGCGCGAGCTGGGCTACCCCGTGGACGCCACCCCCGGCGTGGCCGGCGGCTACCGGCTCGGCAGCGGTGCCGCCCTCCCGCCGCTGCTGCTGGACGACGAGGAGGCGGTGGCGGTGGCGATCAGCCTGCACACCGCCACGACCGGCAGCGTGGCCGGGCTGGAGGAGACCTCGCTGCGGGCGCTGACCAAGCTCCAGCAGATGCTCCCGTCCCGGCTGCGGCACCGGATCAGCGCCTTCCACGCGACCACGATCCCGCTCACCGGGCCCGGTTACCCCCCGGACCAGGTGGATCCCGAGCTGCTGACCGCGATCGCGGCCGCCTGCCGCGACCTGCGGCGGCTGCGGCTGAGCTACCCCGGCCGCGACGGCGTCACCGTCAGGAACCTCGAGCCGCATCGCCTGGTGCACACCGCGCGCCGCTGGTACCTGCTGGCCTGGGACACCGACCGCAACGGCTGGCGGACCTTCCGCATCGACCGCTTCCAGGGCCCCCCGGGCCCGCCCGGGGCCCGCTTCACCCCGCGCCCGCCACCGGCCGGCGACGCGGCGGCCTACGTCTCGCAGTCGATCTCCTCCGCCCCCTACCGGTACCAGGCGCGCATCCTCGTCCGCGCCCCGCTCGAGGCCGTCGCCCAGCGTTCCTCCCCCGCGGCCGGCCGGCTGGAAGCGGTCGACGAGGCGACCTGCATCCTGCACACCGGGTCCAACTCCCTGGACGAGCTCGCGCTGCACGTGGCCGTGAAGGGCTTCGACTTCCAGGTCCTGCACCCGCCGGAGCTCATCCCCGTGCTGCGCGCCCTCTCCGGCCGTCTCCGCGACGCCGCCGCTGCCTCCTGACGGCGCCTAGTCCGCTGGGCCGCCGTTGTCCATGCTGATCCAGAACCGGTCCTCGCCGCGGGCCCGGCCATCGGCAACGCCTCCGTTGGCCAGGATGACCCGGCGCGAGGGCTCGTTGTCCACGGCACAGGTCAGCAGCACCCGCTTCAGCCCCAGGCGCTTGCACTCGCCCAGCCCGGCCGCCAGCATCCGGGTGGCGTGGCCCTGCCGCCGCCACGGGGCGACCACGTGGTAGCCGACGTGACCGCCCGCCTGGGCCAGCTCGGCCGTCAGCCGGTGCCGGATGACCAGCGTGCCCAGATAGTGCTCGCCCGAGACGTACCAGAACACGGTCGACGGGACACGCCACCGGATCCGGACCCCGCGCCGCTGGGCGACGAACGTGGCGAAGTCCTGGCCGGCCGGGCCGAGCCAGTCCGTCGGCTCGCCCCGCAGCAGGCAGTCCGCCCGCTCGCCGGCCAGGTAGGACTCCCGCACCGCCGTCGTCGGCCACACCAGGGCCGGCGGCTGCTCGAGATCAATCACGTGGCCAGCCTGCACCCGGAGAGCCCGCCGTTCCAGCGATTTATAAGCGCTGGCCGCGGCGCCAGCCCGAGGGGGTGATCCCGTACCGCGCCTCGAACGAGCGACAGAAGTGCGCGGCGCTGCGGAATCCCCAGCGCGCGGCGACCTCGGCCACGGTCAGGTGGCTGTGCCGCGGGTCGGTGAGGTCGTCGCGGCACCGGCGCAGCCGCTGCTCCCGGACCCATCCACCGAACGTGAGCCCCTCGCTGGCGAACAGCCGGTGAAGCTGGCGGACCGAGACGTAGCAGGCCCGCGCCACGGCCTCGGGCGAGAGCCCGGGGTCTCCCAGGCGCGCCAGCGCGTAGTCCTTCAGCCCGCGGGCCGGGGAGCCACGCGGGTCCTCGTGCCCGCCCGCCGCTCGCAGCGCGCTCACCGCGAGGTCGAGCCCGGCGTCGACGAAGGCCTGCCCCGGCGAGACGGCCCTGGCCAGCCTCCGCAGGTAGGGCGAGACGAGCTGCCCGGCGCCGCTGGCCGCGGGGACGCGCAGCGCGGTCACGGCGCGGAGGTCGTGCCGGGCGTCGAGGCTGGCCCGGGGCACCTGGTAGATCACGTGCCGGAACGCTCCCGGGCCGGGGAACGCGATCGAGTAGGGCCGGCTGCTGTCGAACAGCGCGAGGTCGCCGGGGCCCAGGGTCACCTCGCGGCCGTCCTGCGCAGCGTGCGCCGTTCCCCTGACGTGCAGGGCGAGCAGGTAATCGTCGCCGGACGCCTCGATGTGCGGCCGGGCCCGCACGGCCGCCATCGGGCTCGCCTGCACCAGCCAGACCTGCAGCCCGCCCAGGCCGCGGCCGGTGACCGAGCCCTCGAACGCACCGGGGCGGCCCATGGGCGTGATGGCCAGCGGCAGGAACACACGGTTGACGAGCTCGCGCCACGCCGCCAGCCGGTCGGGCCGGTCCACCTGGCCGGTGGCGAAGGCCACGTTAACCGGTTCCATCCCTACCCCCAGCCCACCGCCCTCATCGGCCCACGATACCGGCCAGGTCGCGCCGGCCCCGGCCGTTGACCGTCAGCGCCGGGGTCTTGCCCGGCAGCGACGGCGAGCCGGTCACCGGGAGGGCCGCGGTTCCCCGCGCCGTTCCCGCCAACGAAACCGATGACACGCAGGGCAGGAAGGAAACGTCAAATGCCCAGAACTCGTAACGGTACGGGCGGGCGCGGCAACGCGACCGCGCCCGGCGGGCAGGTCGGCAAGGCCACCGTTCTCGACGCGCACCGGCGTGCCGGGCGTCCCTTCGAGGCCGGCTCCGGGGCGACCCGGGCGCGCAGCTTTGTGCGCGAGCAGGGTGACGGGCCCGCGGTGCTGTGCATCCACGGCATGATCGGCTCGTCGTTCCTGTACCGGAAGGTGCTGGCCGAGCTGGCCGCGCGCGGCCTGCGCGGCGTGGCGTTCGACCTGCCCGGGTTCGGCCTGGCCGAGCGCCCGCCGGGCTATGACTACAGCTGGACCGGGCTCGGGAGGTTCTGTGTCGCCGCCGTCGACGAGCTCGGCCTGCGCGAGTTCCACCTGGTCGTGCACGACATCGGCGGCCCGGTGGGCTTCGAGCTGGCCGCCGCCGTCCCCGGCCGGATCGCCTCGCTCACGCTGCTGAACACGACCATCGACGTGACCGACTTCAAGTCCCCGTGGACCATGGAGCCGTTCCGGCACCGCGGCGTCGGGGAACTGTGGATGAGATCGCTCAACGGGCCGGCGTTCCGGTTCCTCATGCGGCTGCAGGGCATCGGCGACCCCGCCTCGGTGTCGAAGGCCGAGCTCAACGCCTACCTCGCGCTGGTGAAGGGGCCCGACCGGGGACGCGCGTTCCTCCAGATCATGCGCAGCAGCGAGCGCACCCCCGGCAAGCAGGCCCGGTATCGTGCCGCGGTGCGCGACGTCCCGTACCCGGTGCAGGCCGTCTGGGCCGCCGACGACCCGACGATGACGCTGGCGGTCTACGGCGAGAAGGCCCGCGCCGCCGCGGGGCTGCCGTCCCTGCACATCGTGCCGGGCAAGCACTTCCCCCAGGAGGACCAGGCTCCCGCGATCGCCCAGAAGATCGCCGAGCTGGCCGCGATGAGTTCGGCGAGCCCAGGCGTCTAACCAGTCAAGACTTCCGAACGAAGGAGGAGACACGATGCGACTGACCTTGCACACCTTCCTCACGCTCGACGGCGTGATGCAGGCTCCGGGCGCGCCGGACGAGGACCGTGACGGCGGGTTCGAGCACGGGGGCTGGTCGTTCCCGTACAGCGACGAGGATTTCGGCGCGGCCATCGACGGCTGGTTCGCGCACGCAGACGCGTTCCTGCTCGGCCGCAAGACCTACGAGATCTTCAGCGGCCACTGGCCGCGCGTCACCGATCCGGCTGACCCCATCGCGGTGAAGCTCAACGCATTGCCGAAGTACGTGGCCTCCACCACGCTGGCCTCCGCCGACTGGCGCAATTCCGCGCTGCTTGGCGGGGAGATCGCGGCCGAGGTCGCCATGCTGAAGGACCTGCCAGGAGACGAGTTGCAGGTGCACGGCAGCGGCGAACTAGCCCAGACCCTCATCGAGCACGATCTCATCGACGAGTACCGCCTGCTCTACTTCCCGGTTCATC
>DASYXX010000802.1:0-2448 GCA_035934395.1 Streptosporangiaceae bacterium | reverse complement strand
GAATAGAAAGCAACGGGCACAGCCAGGCCAACCCGCGGCTCTACGAGCTGGTCGAGCACGCCCCGAAGACCGGGAAGAGCCCGACGGTCTGGGCCTGGCCCGAGCTGATGGACTACCTCAAGGTCGCCGGCCAGCCGGTGGCAGGTCCGTGGCCGCCGCACCAGGAGCCGCGGCCGGACCCCGAGTATGACTCGCTCCCCGTGGCCGTGGCCGACACCGAGCCCCCGGCCCGGCCCGGGCCCGCCCGCGACCAGAGCTGAGCCGGAGGATCGCATGTACCCGTCCCGGTTCCGCTACGAGGCACCGCGGTCGCTGGAGGAGGCCATCGGCCTGCTGCACGACGGCGGGGACTACGCGAAGGTGCTGGCCGGCGGCCAGAGCCTGGTTCCGCTGATGAAGCTGCGCTTCGCCGCGCCGGAGCTGATCGTCGACATCAACAACCTGCCCGGCCTGGACTACCACCGGGCCGATCCGGACGGCACGCTGCACGTCGGCGCCCTGTGCCGGCACGCCGATCTCGAGCGCTCCGCGCTGCTGCGAGGCACCCAGCCGACCATGGCCGCGGCCGCGCCGCTGATCGCCGATCCCATCGTGCGTAACCGGGGCACGCTCGTCGGATCGCTCTGCCACGCCGACCCGCAGGGCGACTGGGCCTCGGTGGTGCTGGCCCTCGGCGGCTCCGTCGTGGCGCGCAGGCCGGGCGGCCGCCGCGCCATACCGATGGCCGACTTCGTCACCGGGCCGTTCCAGAACGCCCTGGCCCCTGACGAGATCGCGGTCGAGGCCGTGATACCAGCCGCGAACGGCGCCCGCTCGGGCGGCTACCTCAAGCTCGAGCGGCGGGTCGGCGATTTCGCCACGGTCGGCGTGGCGGTGGCCCTCGAGACCTCCGGGGCGACCGTGACCAGGGCAGGAATCGCCCTGACCGGCGTCGGCGGGTCCACCATCGGGGCCGCGGAGGCGGCCGACGCGCTCGTCGGGGGACCGCTGACCGCCGACCGCATCGAGCGGGCCGCCGATCTCGCGGCCGCGGCCGCGAGGCCGCGGACCGACCACCGCGGCAGCGCGGAGTACAAGCGACACATCGTGCGGACGTTCGTCGTGCGCATCCTGGGCCGCACGGAGAGCGCGGCAGAGAAGGCGGCGTGACATGACGATTCTTGTTAACGATGACGCGTCCGCCAGTGACGTCCCGGTACGCCGGATCAGGTTCACGATCAACGGCGAGCGGAAGATAGCCGAAGTCGAGCCCAGGCTGCTGCTGTCCCACCTCATCCGCCGCGGGCTCGGGCTCACCGGCACGCACATGGGCTGCGACACCACCAACTGCGGCGCGTGCACGGTCCTGGTCGACGGCACGGCCGTGAAGTCGTGCACGATGCTGGCCGTCCAGGCCGATGGGCACGAGATCTCCACCGTCGAGGGGCTGGCCACCGCCAGCGAGCTGCATCCGCTGCAGGAGGGCTTCAAGGACGAGCACGGGCTGCAGTGCGGGTTCTGCACCCCGGGCATGATGATGGCCGCCAAGGCGCTCCTCGACGCGAACCCCGACCCGACCGAGGAAGACGTCCGCTGGGCCCTGTCCGGCAATCTCTGCCGCTGCACCGGCTACCAGAACATCGTCAAGTCGGTGCTGTGGGCCGCCGCGAAGCTCCGGGCTCAGGGCTAGAGGGAGGCAGGCAGATGACCTCGCAGGCGCTGGACGAGATCAAGATCGGCGGGCTGGGCGCGAGCCGCAAGCGCGTCGAGGACAACCGCTTCATCCGGGGCAAGGGCAACTACACCGACGACATCACGCTGCCCGGCATGCTGCACATGGAGATCCTGCGCAGCCCGCTGGCGCACGCCCGGATCAAGTCGATCGACGCCAGCAAGGCGTGGGACATACCCGGCGTCCACCTGGTGCTCACCGGCGAGATGATGGCCACCCGCAACCTGGCGTGGATGCCGACCCTGTCCTATGACACCCAGGCGGTGCTGGCCACCGACAAGGTGCGGTTCCAGGGCCAGGAAGTGGCCTGCGTGATCGCCGACGACCCGTACATCGCCAAGGACGCGTGCGAGGCCATCGACGTCGAGTACGAGCCGCTCCCGGCGATCGTCAGCCCGGCGCAGGCCGTCGCCGACGGCGCGCCGGTCATCCGCGACGACAAGGAGAACCAGCACGACAACGTCATCTACGACTGGGAAGTCGGCGACGCCGACGGGACCGAGCGCGCCTTCGCGGCGGCAGACACGATCTCGAGGCTCCGGCTGCACTACCCGCGCTCGCACCCGAGCCCGATCGAGTGCTGCGGGTCGATCGCGGACTTCAACCGGGCCACCTCGAAGCTCACCGTGTACATGACCACCCAGGCGCCGCATATCATCCGGGCCGCGGTGGCGCTGGTCGCCGAGCTCCCTGAGCACATGATCCGGATCATCTCCCCGGACATCGGCGGCGGCTTC
>DASYXX010000794.1:0-4727 GCA_035934395.1 Streptosporangiaceae bacterium | reverse complement strand
ATCGGGCTCTCCTACCAGGGCAACATCGGCTCGGAGAACACATCCCCGCAAACGCAGCGGCCTGCGCCACCAGGTCAAGCTCAGCCGCAACCGCCGCACACAACAGAACTTGTCATTTGTGATTAGACCATCGACCACATGAGCCAGCCGGCGCGGGATACCGTGAAAGCCGCATATCGGACAGCCGTCGGCTGCCCGATGACGGACGGGTCCGGCACATGTGTCACGTTGGTCTCGTCTGCCCCGCCAGCAGCACGAGGCGAGGGACGAGCCACCCGTCTGGCGGCGGCTGACCCCGACGCGGCGGAGATCTGTCTCCCGGAAAGCGCCCGCGTCACATCGCGCCCGGCTTGAAGCGGGCCGTGAAGCTGGCGGTGCGGCAGATGCGTCCTACCTCGCCAGCACCGGGCCGCCCGCCCCGGAGGCGAGATCGTCCCTGCTGCCGCACACCGCGGCGGCGGCTGCGGATCAGCGGGCGTCGGCCGAGGTGGCGGGCGACCGGCCGCTCTCAGGCTCCTCGCATCCGCACGCGGCGGCGTCGACGGGCGAGCTCACCGTCCACCTGGCAGCCGCGTCGGCGAAGATCCCCGATCCGCCGGTCGCCCCGGACAGCGCGTCGGCGGCGAGGATGATCGCGGCCGCGGTCCAGCTGCTCTGCTCGTTCGGGAAGTGTGTCTGGTTAGCGAACTGCCAGCCGGTCCAGTAGCTCCCGTCGGGCCCGCGCAGATGCTGTATCTGCTCGAAGAGGTCGAGTGCGCGGGAGTGGTCGCCGATCGCGTCGAGCGCGAGTGCGAGCTCGCAGGTCTCGGCGCCGGTGACCCAGGGCTCATCGCTCACGCACCTGATGCCGAGCCCGGGCACGACGAACGTGTCCCAGCCCTCGGCGAGGCGCTCGTGAGCCGCGCTGCCCCGCAGCGGCCCGCCGAGCACCGGGTAGTACCAGTCCATCGAGAACCTGCTCTTGTCGGCGAACGCCTCGGGATGACAGGCCACCGCGTGCCCGAGCTGGCCGACGGCGAGTTCCCAGTCCGGCTGCGGCTCGCCCACGTACTCAGCGAGCGCGATCGCGCACCGCAGCGACTGGTACATGCTGGAGCTGCCGGTCAGCAGCGCATACTCGCCGGGAGTGCCGTCGGCGACGCGCTGCCAGGTGATCTCGCCGCGCGGCTGCTGCAGGCCGACAGCGAACTCGATCCCCTTGCGCACCACCGGCCACATCCGGGCCGCGAACGCGTCGTCGCCGGTGACCAGGAGCTCGTGCCAGACCCCGACCGCCGGGTAGGCCGCGTGGTTGCTCTCCACCGCGTCATCGATGACCGCGCCGCCCTCTGCTCGCTTCGGCCACGACCCGTCCGGCCGCTGGGCGGTGCGGAGCCACTCGTAGCCCCGCCGGGCCGGGCCGCGGAGCCCGCACACGCTCAGCGCCATCGCGCACTCGACGTGGTTCCAGGCATCCACGTGGCCGTCCGGCCACCCGATCGCGCCGTCGCGCTGCTGCACGGCGGCGATGCTGTGGCCCGTGAGCAGGATCTGGTCGGCGGTCAGGATCCCGGGCACCGCGGGCAGCCAGGTGCCGGGGACGGGCCGGACGTCCAGACCCGGCGGTGCTGGCCGCTCAGTGCCTACAGGAGCGCGCGCGTCGGCTCCACCGCCGGGCGGCCGCTCAGTGCTCACCGGAGCGCGCGCGTCGGCTCCACCGCCGCGCGGCCGCTCAAGGCGCCGCATGCGCCTCGTCCCGCTCCAGCGCGGCGAGCGCCTCGGCGGTCTTACCGGCCTCATGCGCCTCGTCGGCGACATGGACCTCGCCAGCGTCATGCGCCTCATCCCCCGCACGGGCGCTCGCGCCCGGCTTGGCCGCGTAGACGACGATGCTCTTGCCGATGAGCGGGTTCAGCGCGCGGTCGGCCGCCCGCATGATCGCTGGCTTCTTCATGATCTCCCAGACCAGCAGCCGGTGGTAGGCCCGGGCCAGCGGGTGGTCGTCGTCATGCACGCCGACCGCGCACTTCAGCCACCAGTACGGCGAGTGCAGCGCGTGGGCGTGATGGTGACCCCCGACGGCCAGGCCGGCCCGGGCCAGCTTCGCCTCCAGCTCACCGCGGGTGAAGATCCGCAGATGGCCGCCGGGCACGTTGTGGTAGTCGTCGGACAGCTTCCAGCAGATCCGCTCCGGCAGCCAGGCAGGCACGGTGACCGCGGCCAGCCCGCCCGGCCGCAGTACCCGGGAAAGCTCGTTCATGGCCGCCTGGTCGGCAGGGATGTGCTCGAGCACCTCGGCCGCGATGACACGGTCGAAGGCGCCGTCAGGAAACGGCATGGCGGTCGCGTCCCCGGCCGCCGTGGTCGCGTGGGCGCCGCCTGGCACCTCCCCGGCCTCGCTCATCGCCGCGAACATGGTGGCCACCTGGCGCAGCTCGCCCTGGTCGGCGTCCAGCGCCACCACGTGCGCGCCGCGGCGGAGCGCCTCGAACGCGTGCCGGCCTGCGCCGCAGCCGAGATCGAGCACCCGGTCCCCGGGCCGGACCCGGAGCCGGGAGAAGTCAACGGTCAGCACGAGGCCGCCCGTGCTGACCCGGGGGGACGCCGGGAGACGCCGCGATCGCGCGCCGGTACTGCTCGACGGTCGCGCCGGCCACGGCGGGCCAGGCGAACCGCTCCTGCACCCGCCGCAGCGCCAGCGCGGACAGCCGGTCCCGCTCGGCGGCCGAGTCGTGCAGTGTCCGCAGCGCCGCCGCGAGTTCCTCGGCGTCGCCCGGCGTGACCAGGAGGGCCGCGTCGCCGGTCACCTCGGGTAGCGCGCCGGTCCGGCTGGCGATAAGCGGGGTCCCCGATGCCATGTGCTCCACGGCGGGCAGCGAGAAGCCCTCGTACAGCGAGGGCACCACGGCGATCTCGGCGCTGGCGATGAACTCGGCCAGCTCGGTGTCGCTGATCCCGCTGACGAACCGCACCCGGTCGCCGAGGGCCAGCTCGGCGACGAGCCTTTCTGTCGGGCCGCCGGCGGCGGGCCTGCCGACCACCGTGAGCACCGCGTTGCGTTCCGTGGTGAGCTTCGCCACGGCCCGCAGCAGGGTCGCGATGCCCTTGACCGGAGAGTCAGCGCTGGCCACGGCCACGATCCGGCCCGGCACGCGGGGCTGCGGCCGGGGGTGGAACAGGCGGGTGTCCACCCCGAGCGGGATCACGTGCACCTGGTCGCGGGCCACCCGGAAGTCGCGGCAGATGTCGTCGCGGGAGGACTCGGAGCCGGTGATCACCGGTCCGACGCGGCGGGCGACCCGGCCCTGCATCCGGACGAACCCGTACCAGCGGCGCTTGGACAGCCGGGACAGGCCGCGGGCCGCGGCGAGCTCGATCCGCCGGTCCACGCTGATCGGGTGGTGGATGCTCGTGACCAGCGGCAGGCCGAGGCGGGCGATGCTGAGCATGCCGTAGGCCAGCACCTGGTTGTCGTGCACGATATCGAAGTCGTGACGGCGGGGCCGCAGCGCGCGCCGGGCCCGCAGGCTGAACGTGAGCGGCTCGGGGAAGGCCGCGGTCCACATCGCCATGACCTCGAGCACGTCGATCCAGTCGCGGTACTCGCCCGGGCGCGGCGTGCGGAACGGGTCAGGGTCGCGGTACAGGTCCAGGCTCGGCAGCGTGCGCAACACCGGGCCCGGCTCCAGCTCCGGGTAGGGCTGGCCGGAGAACACCTCGACGTGATGGCCGAGCGCGGCCAGCTCGCGGGATAGGTGCCGCAGGTAGATGCCCTGGCCGCCGCAGTGCGGCTTGCTCCGGTAGGACAGCAGCGCCACGCGCAGCGGGCGGTCGGGGTCTGGCACACCCGGGAGTCCGGGGTCTGACCCCGGTCGTAGCTCGGTGCTCACGCAGGTTCGCGCCTCCTCGTCTGCCGCTGGCAGCCTAGGCAAGGCGTGCCCGCGTGACCCCTAAGGTGCGAACATTACCAGGGAGTATCTTGCGTTATCTTGTGCCCCATGCGTAAGCAGGCACCTACTACCGGAGAGTCCGGATCGGTAAGCTGCGGCGACGTACACCGATGGCTGGCCGCTGCCCCGACCGGCCGGAACGACCGGAGGCCCTGCTGACTCGACGTGCTCTCATCACCGGAATCACCGGCCAGGACGGCTCCTACCTGGCCGAGCATCTACTGGCCCAGGGATACGAGGTGTGGGGCCTGGTCCGGGGGCAGGCCAACCCCCGGGTAAGCCGGGTGCGCCAGATCCTCGGCGACGTCCGCCTGGTCCGTGGCGACCTGCTCGACCAGGGTAGCCTCATCTCCGCGGTGGAGCGGGTGCAGCCCGACGAGGTCTACAACCTGGCCGCGATCTCCTACGTGCCGATGTCCTGGCAGCAGGCGGAGCTGACCGGTGAGGTCACCGGGATCGGCGTGCTCCGGGTCCTCGAGGCGATCCGGGTGTGCAGCGGCATCAGCTCCTCCCGGACCCCGGGCCGCGCCCAGATCCGCTTCTACCAGGCCTCGTCGTCGGAGATGTTCGGGAAGGTGCGCGAGTCGCCGCAGACCGAGCAGACCCCGTTCCACCCGCGGAGCCCTTACGGCGTGGCCAAGGCCTACGGGCACCACTTGACCCAGAACTACCGCGAGTCTTACGGGATGTTCGCGGTCTCCGGGATCCTGTTCAACCACGAGTCGCCGCGCCGGGGCGCCGAGTTCGTGACGCGCAAGGTGTCGCTCGGCGTCGCCAAGATCAAGCTCGGCTTCGAGC
>DASYXX010000791.1:0-3234 GCA_035934395.1 Streptosporangiaceae bacterium | reverse complement strand
ATCGGGCTCTCCTACCAGGGCAACATCGGCTCGGAGAACACATCCCCGCAAACGCAGCGGCCTGCGCCACCAGGTCAAGCTCAGCCGCAACCGCCGCACACAACAGAACTTGTCATTTGTGATTAGACCATCGACCACATGGTCAGCCCGCGCGGGAAGCGGCGAAAACCGCATAACGGGCAGCTGTCGGGTGTGATCGTGCCACCCGGGCCACGGCCGGCGCATCGAAGCCATATGGGCCTGCGACACGCCGCAGAATCACCTTATTTCGGAACGCTCCAAGATCAGCCCAATCCGCGCTCCCGGCGCTTGCCCGGGGACGCTCAGTCGTGATGGATCCGGCCCGAGGTCGCGGTGAGCGGGCGCCCCGAGCCGCCCCAGCGGAGCTGGATCAGCTCGGCGGCGATCGCGACCGCGGTCTCCTCGGGCGTGCGCGCGCCGAGGTCGAGCCCGATCGGCGAGCGCAGCCTGGCCAGCTCGGCCTCGGTCACCCCGATCTCGCGGAGCCGGGCCAGCCTGTCGTCGTGGGTCCGCCTGCTGCCCATCGCGCCGATGTAGGCCGCGGGCGTGCGCAGCGCCACCTCGAGCAGCGGCACGTCGAACTTGGGGTCGTGGGTGAGCACGCAGATGACCGTGCGCGCGTCGACGGTCTGCCCGGCGAGGTACCGGTGCGGCCAGTCGGTCACCACCTCGTCCGCGTCAGGAAAGCGCGCCCGGGTCGCGAAGATCGGCCGCGCGTCGCAGACCGTCACCCGGTAGCCAAGGAACTTGCCCGCCCTGGCCACGGCCGCGGCGAAGTCGATCGCCCCGAACACCAGCATCCGCGGCGGCGGCGCGAACGACTGCACGAACACCGAAAGCTCGTCTCGCCTGCGCTCGCCGTCCGGGCCGTACCGCCGCACACCGGTGAGGCCCTGCGCGAGCATCCCGCGCGCGTCATCGTCCACGGCCTGGTCGAGCCGGTCCCCGGAGCCGAGCGTGCCCGACGACCGGCGGCCGTCCAGCGCCAAGCCGCCGTCCGGCGCCGCACCCGCGGCACCCGGCGAGTCGCCCGGCGTGCTGTCCCGGGGGGACGACCCCCCGGATCCCCCCGCCGTCCAGATGACCCGCCTGGCGCCAACCTGTCCCGGCCCGGCAATGACCGTCGCCACGGCGACTGGCTCGTCCGCCCGGACCGCCGCGGCCACCTCGCCCAGCTCGGGGAAGGAGTGCTGGCTGGCCGGCTCGACGAAGATATCGATGATGCCGCCGCAGGTCAGGCCGACGGCGAACGCGTCGTCGTCGCTTATGCCGTAACGCTGCAGCACCGGCCGCCCGTTCGCCTTGACCTCGTTTGCGAGCTCGTACACGGCTCCCTCGACGCAGCCGCCCGAGACGCTGCCGACTACCTCGCCGTCGGCGGCCACCGCCATCGCCGCGCCCGGCTCGCGCGGCGCGCTGCTGAACGTTCGCACCACGGTGGCCAGGCCAAACGTCTCCCCGGTATCCCACCACTTGGAAATCGGATCCAGGATGTCTCGCAACTTGTCACCTCGGCCGCTCGCAGTATGACCTCAGGTTACGTTCCCGGCCCGCCGGGACGCGATCCCAGCTCCCGGAGCCTGGCCGCACGCCCAGTCCGCGTCGCGCCGGAATGTCGGTGCCTCTCGGTATACCTGAGAGGTCATGTCGTAGTGGCGGCCGCTGCATCGACCTATCTCTAGAGGGCGGGCCGGAGCGCACGGCGGAGCGATGAGTTTCGCGCCGGGCGGCGGTCTAGCTGATGACGACGACGAGGGGACAACCGATGACCACGACAATCTCGCAGGCCCCGTGTGTGGCGGCGGAGACCTCCCTGCCCGGGGCCGAGGCCCGCTACGCGATCTGCGCCGAGGGCCTGGTCCGGCAGTTCGGCGGGGTCCGCGCGGTGGACGGAGTCGACCTGCGGATCCCGGCCGGGGAGATCTACGGGTTCCTGGGCCCGAACGGCGCCGGCAAGTCGACCACGGTGCGGGTGCTCTGCACCCTGCTGGCGCCGAGCGACGGGCGGGCGGTGGTGGCCGGCTATGACGTGGCCAGCCATCCCGGGCAGGTACGGCTGCGCATCGGCGTCGCGCTGCAGGACGTGGCGCTGGACCCGAAGCAGACCGGCATCGAGCTGCTGCGCCTGCAGGGCAGGCTCTACGGCATGTCCAAGCGGGCGCTGGCCCGGCGGCTGGCCGAGCTGGGCGAGCTGATCGACCTGGGCGACGCGCTCGGCAAGCCGGTCGGGACCTACTCGGGCGGGATGAAGCGGCGGCTGGACCTCGCGGCGGCCCTTGTGCACAACCCCGAGATCGTATTCCTGGACGAGCCGACCACCGGCCTTGACCCGGCCAGCCGGGCCCGGGTGTGGTCCGAGATCCGCCGGCTCAACCAGGAGCTGGGCATCACGATCTTCCTGACCACGCAGTACCTCGAGGAGGCCGACGAGCTGGCCGGCCGGGTCGGCATCATCGACCACGGCGTCATCGTCGCCGAGGGCACCCCGGCCGAGCTGAAGCGGTCGGTCGGCTCCGACGTCATCGTGGCCCGGGTGGACGGCGCCGCGTCCGCCGCGCGCTCCGCGGTCGCGGCGGTCCCCGGCGTGCACAGCGTCGAGGCGCACGGCCACGAGCTGCTCATCGCCGCGGCCGACGGCGCGGCCGCCATTAGCCCGGTCGCCGTGGCGCTGGCTGGCTGCGGCGCGGCTGTACGCGACCTGACGCTGCGCACGCCCACGCTCGACGACGTGTTCCTCGAGCTGACCGGCACCCACATCGAACGCGAGAACGGCCAGGAGGAGGCGCCGTGACCGCCGTGACTGCCCCCGCCCCCGCCACCCCGGACGTCGTGATCCAGGCCCGCCCGGCCGGGCTCGGCCACGACCTGGCCACGATCGCCGGGCGCGCGCTGCGCGCCGTGCCCCGCGACCCCGCGGGCGTGATCCCGCCGGTGTTCATCGCGCTGTTCTTCTTCATCGTTAACATCGCCACGCTCAAGAAGCTGACCGGCACCCATCCCGGCTTCAGCTACACCGCGTTCGAGATGGCCACCGCCATCCTGCTCGGCGTGACGGGCGTGTCCCGCGCGCCGGCCCTGGTCCTCGACATCCAGACCCGCTACCTCGACCGGCTGCTGCTGTCCCCGGTGCGGCGGACGGCGATCCTGCTCGGCCACATGGTCGCCGATGTCGCGGTGGCCGCGGCGCTGACCGTGCCGATCATGGTGCTGGGC
>DASYXX010000193.1:0-4294 GCA_035934395.1 Streptosporangiaceae bacterium | reverse complement strand
GCGCTTCCTGGGCCAAGGCGGGGCGGGAGGCCCAGGAGGCCCCAGCTTACGCTGGAACGCATGACTGCTTCCGGGCCCGCCCCGCGCCCCCTGCCGCCCGCCGAGCCCCGGCCCTCCGACAGCGCGCTGCGGCGCGCGCTGGCGCGGGCCAGGGACGGCAAGACCCTGGACCCGGGGGAGGCCGCGACGCTCCTGCACGCCCGCGGCGATCAGCTGGCCGAGCTCCTCGGCCACGCCGCGCGGACCAGGGACGCCGGGCTGGAGCGCGCGGGCCGCGCCGGGATCATCACCTACTCCCGCAAGGTCTTCATCCCGCTGACCCGGCTGTGCCGGGACCGGTGCGGCTACTGCACGTTCGCCACGGTTCCCGGCCGGCTGGAGCGCGCCTACCTGTCACCGGACGAGGTCATCGAGATCGCGGCCCGGGGCGCGGCGCTCGGCTGCAAGGAGGCGCTGTTCACGCTCGGCGACCGGCCGGAGGACCGGTGGCGCCAGGCCAGGGAGTGGCTGGACGCGCACGGGTACGACGACACCCTGTCCTATGTCCGCGCGATGGCGATCCTGGTGCTGGAGGAGACCGGCCTGCTGCCGCACCTCAACCCGGGCGTCCTGAGCTGGCAGGATTTCCAGCGGCTCAAGCCGGTCGCGCCGTCGATGGGCATGATGCTGGAGACGACCGCGCGGCGGCTGTTCACCGAGCGCTCCGGCCCGCACTACGGCAGCCCGGACAAGGATCCCGCGGTGCGGCTGCGGGTGCTGGAGGACGCCGGCCGCAGCAACGTCCCGTTCACGACCGGCATCCTGATCGGCATCGGCGAGACCCTGGCCGAGCGCGCGGACTCGATCTTCGCGATCCGCAAGGTGGCCCGCGAGTACGCCGGCATCCAGGAAGTCATCGTGCAGAACTTCCGCGCGAAGCCGGACACCAGGATGGCCGGCGTGCCCGACGCCGAGCTCGACGACCTGGCCGCGACGATCGCCGTGGCCCGGCTGGTCCTCGGCCCGGCCGCGCGGATCCAGGCCCCGCCGAACCTGATCGGCGACCAGTACCGGATGATCCTGGCCGCGGGCATCGACGATTGGGGCGGGGTCTCGCCGCTGACCCCCGACCACGTGAACCCGGAACGCCCGTGGCCCCAGATCGACGACCTGGCCGAGCGAACCGCCGCCGCGGGGTTCGAGCTGCGCGAGCGGCTGACCGTCTACCCGCCCTACATCCGCGAGCCGTGGCTCGACCCCCGGGTGGCGCCGCACGTCGCGGCGCTGGCCGATCCGGCCACGGGGCTGGCCCGCGCCGGCGCAGAGCCGGCCGGCATCCGCTGGCAGGAGCCCGACGGCGGCTGGGGCCAGGCGGCGGGCCGGACCGACCTGCACGTCACGATCGACACGGTCGGCCGGACCGCCGACCGCAGGGACGACTTCGCCGAGGTGTACGGCGACTGGGCTGAGGTCGGCGCCAGGATCGAGCCTGCGGCGCGGGCGGCGGCGACCGACGGGAGGCCCGTCGCTCCCACCACGGGGCCGGGCGGGTCTATGGCGCCGGAGCGGCTGCGGGCCGAGGTGCTCGCCGCGCTGCGCCGGGCCGAGAGCGATCCCGCCGGGCTGTCCGACGCCGAGGCGCTGGCGCTGCTCGACGCCGACGGCGCGGAGCTCGACGCGCTCGCGGCGCTGGCCGACGGGCTGCGCCGGGACGCGGTCGGCGACGACGTGACCTACGTCGTCGACCGCAACATCAACTTCACGAACGTCTGCTACACCGGCTGCCGGTTCTGCGCGTTCGCCCAGCGGCGCACCGACGCCGACGCCTACACGCTGTCGCTGGCGCAGGTCGGCGACAGGGCCGAGGAAGCCTGGCAGGCCGGAGCCACCGAGGTGTGCATGCAGGGCGGGATCCACCCCGACCTGCCCGGCACCGCGTACTTCGACCTGGCCGCCGAGGTGAAGCGGCGCTGCCCGGACATCCACGTGCACGCGTTCTCGCCGATGGAGGTGATGAACGGCGCTTCCCGCACCGGCCTGCCGCCCCGGGAATGGCTGGTGCGGGCCCGCGAGGCGGGCGTGGACTCGCTGCCGGGTACCGCGGCCGAGATCCTGGACGACGACGTCCGCTGGGTGCTGACCAAGGGCAAGCTGCCGGCGTCGGCGTGGATCGAGGTCATCACCACCGCGCACCAGCTCGGCATCCCCACCTCGGCGACGATGATGTACGGGCACGTCGACACGCCCGCGCACTGGGTGGGCCACCTCCGGGTGATCCGCGGGATCCAGGAGCAGACCGGCGGCTTCACCGAGTTCGTGCTGCTCCCGTTCGTGCACGCCAGCTCGCCGATCTACCTGGCCGGGCTGGCCCGCCCCGGCCCAACGCCGCGGGAGAACCGGGCCGTGCACGCGGTGTCCCGGCTGCTGCTGCACGGCGCGATCAGCAACATCCAGTGCTCCTGGGTCAAGCTCGGCGACGAGGCCTGCCGGGTGATGCTGGCCGGCGGCGTCAACGACCTGGGCGGCACGCTGATGGAGGAGACCATCAGCCGGATGGCCGGGTCGCAGAACGGCTCGTTCAAGACCATCAGCCAGCTCACGGCCATGGTGGCGCCGACCGGCCGGCCGATGCGGCAGCGGACCACCACGTACGGCAGCCCGCCCGCCGAGCGGATCGCGGCCGCTGCCGCCAGCGACGGAGTCTGCGCCTCGGTCCGGGGCTCCGGGGCCTCGCTCCCGCTGATCGGAGCCTAGGATGTGGGGCTGTGCCAGGAGGAGAAACCGGACAACCATTCGTAACGGACGCGGCGCCGCACCCGCCTGACGCCCCGGCGGACCCCGCGTCGGCTCCGCGAGCGCCGGGAGCGGGCCGCCAGCGGAAGCTCACCGGGTGGGGGCGCACCAGCCCCAGCGTGGCCGAGGTCGCCGAGCCCGGCGACCTGGCGGAGCTGGCCGCGCTGCTGGCCGGCGCGCCGCCGCGCGGCGTTATCGCGCGCGGGCTCGGCCGCAGCTACAACAACGCCGCGCAGAACGCAGGCGGCCGGGTCATCACCACCACCCGGATGAACCGGATCACCGCGTTCGACGCGGAGGCCGGCCTGGTGACCTGCGAGGCGGGGGTCAGCCTCGAGCAGCTGATGACAGCCGCCCTGCCACGCGGCTGGTTCGTCCCGGTCTCGCCGGGGACCCGTCAGGTGACGGTCGCCGGAGCGATCGCCGCCGACGTGCACGGCAAGAACCATCACGTGGCCGGCAGCTTCGCCCGGCACGTGCCCGCGTTCGACCTGCTGCTCGCCGACGGCCAGGTGCGCCGGGTCACGCCGGACTCCGAGCCCGGGCTGTTCTGGGCCACGGCCGGGGGCATGGGGCTGACCGGCATCATCCTGCGGGCCACGGTCGCGCTGACCAAGGTGGAGACGTCACGGGTCCGGGTGGACACCGTCCGCACCCGGGATATCGACGAGACCATGGCGTACCTGTCGCAGACCGATGATTCCTACCGCTACACGGTGGCGTGGTCGGACTGCCTGGCCCGGGGCGGGAGCCTGGGCCGGTCGGTGATCACCAGCGGCAACTTCGCCACGCTGAGCGAGCTGCCGCCCCGCGGCCGTGACGATCCGTTCAAGTTCCGGCCGGCAGCGCTGGCGGGTGCCCCGCCGGCCTTCCCGGGCGGGCTGATGAACCGCTACACGATCGCGCTGCTGAACGAGGCCGTGTACCGCAAGGCCCCGCGGCGCAGGACCGGCGAGATCCAGGCCATCGGCTCGTTCTTCCACCCGCTGGACGGGATCAGGAACTGGAACCGCGTCTACGGACCGGCCGGGTTCCTGCAGTACCAGTTCGTCGTGCCGTTCGGCCAGGAGGAGACCGTGCGCCGGTCCTTCGAGAAGATCTCCGCGGCGCGCGCTCCGTCGTTCGTGACCGTGCTCAAGCGGATGGGCGAGGGCGATCCCGGGCTCCTGTCGTTCCCCATGCCGGGCTGGACGCTGGCCCTGGACTTCCCGGTCCGCACCCCGGGCCTGGCCGGCCTGCTCGGCTGGCTGGACGATGCCGTGCTCGACGCGGGCGGCCGGGTCTACCTGGCGAAGGACGGCCGGGTGCCGCCGGGGGTCTTCGCGCAGATGTACCCCCGCCTGGAGGAGTTCCGCAAGCTCCGGGCCGAGGTGGACCCGCGCGGGTTGTTCGCCTCCGACCTGTCCCGCCGGCTGTCCCTGTAACGCCGCCCTGCCGTCGGCCATGTCGATGCCCGTGAGAGTCGGGGCCCGCGCGCGTCCCCGCAGGTTCCGCGGCCCCCCGCAGGTTCCGCGGCCCCGCG
>DASYXX010000769.1:0-8399 GCA_035934395.1 Streptosporangiaceae bacterium | reverse complement strand
AGCGCCTTGGCGCCACCACGGGTGGCGTAGTCGACGACGTCCTCGGCACGCAGGATGTGGTTAGTGACGCCGACGCCCCTGGCGTGCGCCTCGAAGTGCTCCATGGCGCGGTCGGCGCTGAGCGTGGCGCGCATCGCGTTGAAGATGTCACCGCTCCACCAGACGCTGGTGTCCTGGGACAGCGAGACCGGGATGCCGTACTTGCGCAGCTTCCAGGTGGGCGAGTAGCCCTGCCCGGCGTTGCACTCGCTCTCCGTCGAGACGGAGGCGTAGCCGCCGGTCGCCGCGATCTTGTGGTAGGAGTCCGGGGACAGCGATGCGGCGTGCACGTAGATCGTGCCCGGAGTCATGTAGCCGCCGTCGTACATCTGGTGGATGCCGGAGTCGCCGGTCACGTTGTAGACGCCGGCGTGCGTGGTGACCGCGACGCCGAGGTCGCGGGCCACGTCGAAGGCGGCCTTCTCCGGGAAGCCCTCCACGCCGGGCAGGTCGAAGGCGAGCTGGAAGCCGAGCATGTCGCCCTTGCCATCGATGCGGCGCGAATAGAAGTCGCGGAACTCCGGCGTCGTCGCCCATTCCCACGCGCCCTGGTGGATGTTGCCGTAGGCGAGGACGAACCGGCCAGGCACCGCCTCAAGGGCATCGACTGCGGCGTCGGCGTACTCGGTCGTCTGCAGGCCGTGCGACCAGTCGACCGTGGTGGTGACGCCAGCGTTGATGGACTCGATCGCCGACAGCAGGTTGCCGGCGTAGTAGTCCTGCGGGCGGAACTTTTTGCCCCAGTTCAGGTAGTAGTAGACGAAGTACTGCGTCAGGGTCCAGTCGGCCCCGTACCCGCGCATCGCGGTCTGCCACATGTGGCGGTGGGTGTCGATCATGCCGGGCATGACGATGCCGTCGGCCGCGTCGATCTCCGCGGTGCCGTCCGGCACCGTCAGATTCGCACCCGTGGCGACGATCGTCTCACCGCTGACCAGCACGTCAGTACCGGTGAGCACGGTGTGCGCATCGTCCATCGTGAGCACGGTCGCGTTGCGGAGCACAACCGGCTGGCCTGGCTGCGGCGCCGGTATTTGCGGGGACACTGCTGTCATGGGGAAACCCTCCACTATAAGGTGCTAGACAACTGTGATAGAAAAATCGCTATCGGACACTTGCCCTCTTTAGATGAAATCCTGCTCTGCGATTTCGATGCCCGGTAAAGAGAACTCGGATCTGCTTTCTTCAGCAATTGTTCCGATCGCGGTCCGGGCTTCCTATCCCATCTTCCGGCGAAGTACAGGGTGTCACCCCCTGCATTTGTTGGAGGGTAACAGATATAAGTCACGGCAAGACGCCCGCATTCGGTCACCCGCACGCTCGGGTGCGGTACATCTCGGGTACGGACCAAGATCGCCTGACCGTTTGTTATGCAATCTGTCTACAGCAGCCACTGCAGGTAGTTCCACACGAAGTACTGGGTCAGCGTCCAGTCGGCGCCGTAGCCGCGCATCGCGGTCTGCCACATGTGCCGGTGCGTGTCGATCATGCCGGGCAGCACGATCCCGCCGGTCGCGTCGATCTCGGCCGTGCCCTCGGGGACCTCGAGCCCCTCCCCCACCGCGGCGATCTGCTCGCCGGTGATCAGGACGTCGGCGCCCCGCAGCATGCGATGCGCGTCGTCCATCGTCAGCACGGTGGCGTTGCGGAACACGACGGGCCGGCCCGGCGTCAGGTCGGCGGCAGTAGGTGCGGCGGTCATCGCTACCTCCACGGTGAGGCCCGGCGCAGGGCCGCGCCCCGTCCGGACTTATGTCCGCATGACGGCTCGAATGAAGCCTGACCGGAAGACTGCCCCGCCCGCATGCCGCTGTCAAGCGCCCCGGTGACCCGCCCCGCTGCGGCTTCTTCGCCTGTCCGGCGTGCGGACAAGGCAGCCGGAGCACGTTACAGTACACGGCATGGCGCGGAGGGACCCGAACCCGGACTTTGTCGAGGCGCTTGCGCGCGGCCTCGACGTGATCCGGGTTTTCCAGCCGCGGCAGCCGGCCATGTCGCTGGCCGCCGTCGCGGCGGCGGCCGGGCTGCCCCGGCCCAGTGCGCGGCGGATCCTGCTCACGCTGCAGCAGATGGGATACGTCCGTGCGGCCGACGGCGGGTTCGAGCTCACCCCGCGCGTGCTGGAGCTCGGCATGGCCTACGTCCTGTCGCGCAACCGGTGGGACCTCGCCCGCCCGCACATGGAACGGCTGGTCGCGCGCACCCGGGAGTCCTCGTCCGTCGCCGAGCTCGACGGGTCCGACATCGTCTACGTGGCCCGGGTCGCGGTGCCGAAGATCGTCACCTTGGCCGTCACGATCGGCACCCGGTTCCCCGCCATGGCGACCTCGCTCGGCAAGGTGCTGCTGGCCGCGCTGCCGCCCGGCGCGGCCGACCGGGTGCTGGCCGAGCCCGGCCGTTCCGGGATCACGCCGCGGTTCCAGCCATCCGCGCAGCAGCGCGCCGGGACGCTGAGAGACGTGCGAGCCCGCGGCTGGGCGCTGACCGACGAGGAGCTCGCTCCGGGGATCCGGTCGATCGCCGCCCCGCTGCGCGACGGCGACGGCCAGGTCGTCGCGGCGGTGAACATCTGCGTGCATGCGGCCGAGACCCCGATGGACGTGCTCACTGACGAGTACCTGCGGCTGCTGCTTCAGACGGCCGGCGCGATCAGTGCCGACTGGGCGGCTTGCCAGGCGGTACCGCACCTGGACGTTCCCCGGAGCCAGCCGGCTGAGGCGGACCTGGCCGGGCAGCTGGTCGTACAGAAGGGGCTGGGGTAGACGTATGGGACAGCCTGACGCGCCGGGCTACGGCCGCCATCCCGCGGAGCGACTGGATGGAGCCGCCCGGCCGGGGCCGTTGGCGGGGCTGCTCGTCGCCGACTTCTCCCGCATCCTGGCCGGCCCGTACGCCACGATGCTCCTCGGCGACCTGGGCGCGGAGGTGATCAAGGTGGAGAGCCCGGAGGGCGACGACACCAGGCGCTGGGTGCCGCCCACCCGCGACGGCGTGGCCACCTACTATCTGGCCATCAACAGGAACAAGCGCTCGGTCGCGCTCGACCTGCGGGACCCGGGCGACCTCGCGGCCGCGCGGGAGCTGGCGCGCCGCGCCGACGTCCTGATCCAGAACTTCAAGCCCGGCGGGCTGGCCAGGTTCGGCCTGGACTACGAGTCGGTGCGCGCCGCCAACCCGGACGTGGTCTACGCCTCGATCAGCGGGTTCGGCGCCGGCGGCGGCAAGGACCTGGCCGGCTATGACCTGATGGTGCAGGCCATGTCCGGCCTGATGAGCCTGACCGGCGACGCGGGCGGCCCGCCCTACCGCTCGGGCATCTCGGTGTTCGACGTCATCTCGGGCCTGCACACGGCCATCGCGATCCTGGCCGCGCTGCATCACCGGTCGGTGACCGGCGAGGGCCAGCAGGTCGAGGTCAGCCTGATGGCGTCGGCCCTGTCCGCGATGGTGAACCAGACCAGCGCGTACGTGGCCGGCGGGGTGGTCCCGTTCCGCATGGGCAACTCCCATCCCAGCGTGTACCCGTACGAGCCGCTGCCGACCGCCGACCGGGACCTGATCGTGGCCGCGGCCAACGACGGGCAGTTCCGCAGGCTGTGCGAGGTGCTCGGCGTGCCGGCGCTGGCCGACGACCCGCGGTTCGCCACCCACCAGGCCCGCACCGGCAACCGGGAGCAGCTGCGCCCGCTGCTCGCCGCGCGGCTGACGACCCGCCCGGCCGCGGACTGGTTCACCGCGCTCAACGCCGCCGGCGTGCCATGCGGGCCGATCAACACCGTCGACGCCGGCGTCGACTTCGCCCGCGAGATCGGGCTGGAGCCCGTGGTCACCGCGGGGCACGGCGACGCGGCCATGCCGGTGATCCGCAACCCCGTCGATTACTCCGCCACCCCGCCGAGCTACCCGCTGCCACCGCCGGCGGTGGACGAGCACGGCGACCAGATCCGGGCCTGGCTCGCCGAGCCGAAGGGGCGCGGCGCCGCCTGGGGTGAGGAGAGGCAGAAGCGGCGAGGAGCGGGGTTTGCGACGAGCGACGAGGGAAGGCGGCGCCGGTGAAGGGGGCGAGGAAGGGGGGAGGGGAGGTGGGTGCGGGGCGGGGCCCCGGAGGCGAGCAAATGACAGAGCCAGGCCCCGTGCCCCGCTTCCCGACCTCGCTCGGCACCTCCGAGGCGGACACGATCAGTCTGCTCGGCCAGGACCTGGCCGCCGACCTCATGGGCCGGGTCTCGTTCGGCGAACTGGCGCTGTGGCTGGTCACGCAGCAGCGGCCGACGCCGTCGCAGGTCCGGGTGTTCGAGACGGTGCTGGTGGCGCTGGCCGACCACGGGTTCACCCCGACCGCGATCGCGGCCCGGCTGACCTACCTCAGCGCGCCGGACTCGGTGCAGGGGGCGATGGCGGCCGGGCTGCTCGGCGGCGGGTCCCGGTTCCTCGGGGTCACCGAGGACACGGGCCGGTTCCTGGCCGACGCCCTGGCCGAGGCGGGTGCGCCGCTGCCCGGCGACCCCGCGGGCTGGGACGAGATCGCCCTCACGGCGGTGCGGCACGCCCGTGAGCAGCGGCGTTATATACCGGGTTTGGGTCATCCCATTCACAAGGTGACCGACCCGCGCACGCCGGTCCTGATCCGTATCGCGGAGGAGGAAGGGCTGCACGGGCCGCACCTGCACCTGTTCGAGGCGGTCGGCCGGGTCCATCCTCAGGTCCTAGGCCGGACCCTGCCGCTGAACGGCGCGGGCACGTGCGGCGCCGTGCTGGCCGACCTGGGCCTGCCGACCGGGATCCTGCGCGGCTTCGCGCTGCTGGCCCGGGCCGCCGGGCTGCTGGGCCAGATCGCCGAGGAGCAGCGCCGCCCGCTGGGCATGGACATGTACGAGGTCATCGACCGCAACGCCGTTTACGAACCACCCGAGTAGGAGCCGCTATGGCGACCGTCGCCGCGGTCATCGCATCCACGCACCATCCGTTCTACTACCGGGCGAGCACCGCCACCGGGGCCGACCGGCCGCCGTTCGCCGACGAGTGGCAGGCCAAGATCGAGGCGTTCCGGCAGACCCTGACCAGGGCCCGCCCCGACGTGCTCGTCATGGTCGGCAGCGACCACTTTCATCAGATCTGGCTGGACAACATGCCGCAGTTCCTGATCGGGAAGGCGCCCGCCTACGACGGGAACTTCCACAACGAGCAGCGGGAGTTCGGGCTGCCGCGTATGTTCCTGGGGGGCGACGAGGAGCTGTCCGGCTACCTGCTCCGCCAGGGCCTCGACGCCGGGTTCGACCTCGGGTTCAGCAACGAGCTGCGGGTGGACCACAGCATCACCTGCCCGATCATCACCTTGCGGCCCGAGGCCGACCTGCCGATCGTCCCCGTGTACACCAACATCTTCGCGCCGCCGATGCCACAGCCGAAGCGGTTCGTCGAGCTGGGCCAGACCATCCGGCGGCTGGTCGAGTCGTGGCCCAGCGACAAGCGGGTCGCGATCGTCGGCACCGGCCACCTGTCGCTGGAGCTCGGCGGCCCGCGGCAGTTCGGCCCGCACGGTCCCGATCCCGAGTTCGACCGCAAGGCCGTGGCCTGGATCGCCTCCGGCGACCTGGACTCCGCGCTGGCCGAGGTGAGCCTGGACAGCCTGTGGCGGCCCGGCAACGCGACGCACGGCTTCATGGACTTCATGCTGATGATGGGCGCGGCCGGGGCGAACGTTAAGGCCGACTACACCGACTCGCTGGACCTGTTCCACACCATGGAGGCCTACTTCACCTGGTACCCGGAGGGCGCGGCATGAGCGAGTTGGCGGGCCGCGACCTCAGGCGGCCCGCCGACGAGCGGGGGAGACGGTGAGCAAGTACCTGCTGAACAAGTTCCTGTTCACCGTCGACCGGGACCCCGAGCTCACCGAGCGCTACCGCGCCGACCCGCGCGGCACCGTGCAGTGGTGGGAGGCCGAGCGCGCCAACGTGATCCTCGGCTGTCACGAGGGCGAGCGGAGCACCTGGCTGGCGCTGACCGACGCCGAGCGCGAGGCGCTCGCGGCGCACGACTACCCGAAGCTGTTCGAGCTCGGGGCCCACCCGTTCCTCACGCTGACCCTGTTCATCGCCCTGTTCGAGCGCGACTACGACGAGCCGCTCGGGTTCCAGCGGGAGTATGCGTCCCGCCTCGCCCACTGGACCCTCCCCCACCCCGACATCGCGACCTGAGCAGGCCCGCCGAGCAGGCCGCGGGAACCGGATGAAAGTCCCGCCGATCCGGTTCTTACCGGTACGACGGGCCGTTCACCCGGTTCCGCCGGGCCTGACAGGGCGGGCGCGGAAGCCGGTCGTGTCGATCGCGACCCGGCTCCGGTCGCCGGGGTCGATGAGCACGGTGAGCTGGGCGTGGCCGGGATGCCCGGAGCGATGATCACGCCGGTGATCCGGGTGCCAGGCGGCGATGAGGAGGGATGCTTGTCGTAGAAGCCCGTCACCCGGAATACCCCGCGCACGGGGTCGCGCATGCTGTGTTTCGCACTCCAGTCGCTCAGCCCCATAAGGGAAATCCTGCCGCAGCCCGCCCTCATGCGTTCCCGATCCGACGACATGGGGCCGCCTTAGCCCACATCGCCGACCATGACGACCGTTAGGTCGCCGGGCTGCGGGGTAGTGGCTGTGCGTAGTGACGGGATTATCACGCGCTGTATGCGCGCCGGACGCCGAAGCCGGGAGGAAGACAGATGGCGACCACCAAGCAGACGCAGGCGGCCAAGCGTAACGTGAAGCAAGCCCAGCAGGCCGCATCGCGCAAGAAGACCATCGCTGGCATGCCCAAGGAGACGAATACCGCCCTGGGCAAGCAGGGCGCTGCGGTGGCGCAGCGCACGCGGACCGGCGCTGCCGCGCCCAAGACCAAAGCGGAGCTGTACGAGATGGCCAGGCAGCGGGACCTGCCCGGCCGTTCGAAGATGGGCCGCGACGAGCTGGCCAAGAAGCTGGGCGTGCGCTAGGCGAACCGGCGCCGCGCGCGCCCGGCGAGCGGGCGCCGTTGGCGGCCGGACGCCCGTCGCCGAGCGGCCTGACGTCCTGCCCACGCTGCCCGGCCCGCGGTCAGCCGGGCAGCGTGAGCGACAGGCCGAGGCGCGCGAGCACGAAGGCGTCGAAACGGGTGAGGTCCCCCCGGCGCTCAGAAGCCGGGGAACACCTGCCGCAGCTCGTCGAGGTCGGCACGCGTGGTCTCCACGGGCGGCGTGTGCGCGGGGTCGAGGCGCCCGTAGACCAGGCGGATGAACGCCTCGGCGGGCAGCGCCAGCTCGGGCAGGCCCTCGCTGTACCCCGAGGGCGCGAGCGTGACCATCTCGCCGGTCTCCAGGGTGAAGTGCCGCACGGGGCTGCTGGTGGACACGTGCAGCCGCCGCGAGGCCCCGCCGGGCTTGCCGGCCCGGGCCACGAGCTGGCCGAGCGTGTCGATGAGCAGGTCGACGGCGTCGGGGGCCAGCGTGGCCGCCGGGTCCAGGGCCACCGCGATGTCCCAGGTGTGGACGGCGTGCTCGCCCAGGCGCATCCGGGCCAGGCCGGTGGCGTCGAAGTCCATCCCGAACAGCTTCAGCGCGAACCGCTTCCGCTGCTCGTCGTCGAGCGACTCGAACCGCGCGGTCACGGTCTCGTCCGCGCGCAGCGCGTCGGCCGCCTGGTCCTCGGGGCTCTTGGCGTTCCAGGTCGCCCAGATCGGGCCGAACGCTTCCGGCCCGGGCGGGTCCTGCCCGCTCAGGCCCGCGTCGAGGAACAAGCCGAAGATCTCGGCCTGGGACCCGATGTGGGACAGCACCTGGGCGATCGACCAGTCGGCCGCGTAGGACCGCCGCCGTAGCTGGTCGGCGTCGAGCGGGCCGGCCACCGCCCGCAGCCTCTCGCGCGAGCGCCGCAGGGCATCGATCCACGGGCCGGGACTTGTCTCCATGCTCGCTCACCCTACAGGCTCCGGAGGATATCCTCCACATCTCCGCGCGGCCGGGAGCTCGGCTACCACGAAGCTCTGGCGCTCGCGGAAGAAACCACCCGGACTTCTCCGGAAAGGTAGCCGCCGACCCGGCCACAAGCGTCATAAATGGTGATGCCATGGCCGGCCTGAACCCGGGCCATTGGCGCAGCGTACCGAACAGCATCCACGGCTTCCCGCGGCCTTGCCCCTTGGTTAACCGTTTGCCGCGAAAGGTGGCCCCATGAGAAGTCAACCCGACCGGACCCGTGTCAAGGCCGCCGCGCTCGTGCTGTGCGGTATCGTCGCGATCGCGATCGCCGTCGCCGTCGCGGTCCCCGCGCTGGCCGCGGGCCGGGCGCGGCCGGCGTCTCGCACCGCGGCGCCCGCAAGCGTCCCTGTCGTCATCA